>CAZNNK010001435.1:0-1503 GCA_964574085.1 uncultured Coleofasciculus sp. | reverse complement strand
TTCTGCAATGAGATTCAGTCTGTCTATATTTGACTATACTTTTACCAACTATTAATGAGTTCCATCCGATTAGGTGTGCCACGCCACTGCTGGATTGACGCGGCTAACATTGGGGAATGAATTTGACCATTGAATCGGGCGCACGCCATCATTGGTGTCAACTTAAGGCGAAAACCAATAGTGGCAAGCTTTTCACCCTCATCCCCTAACCCCCATCCCCCCTGTAGCGTTACCCAATAGGCTAACGATGGCGTTGGGTTACTCACCACTGAATCAGCGATCGCGGCTACTTTTATTTATATTAATCAGCCGATTGGAGTTGTACCAGTAATGCATTTAGAATTAAATGAAGGGACGTCGCCCCCGGGTCAAGATGTCCCGCACTTCGCTCGGCTAAATAACTGGCTCTTCCTTTCTTGGCGACTAAGGGAATTGTATTTTGTTTCCCAGTTTCAGCCGCTGCTACCGCCTTTTCTAACGCGGCTATCGTTTCATCACCTGAAGCCACAGCTTGCTTAAACGCCTCAGACGCGGGTAAGAGTGCATCCAGCATTGTCTTATCCCCCAGTTGAGCGTTCCCCCGTTGCACTACTCCATCCACGGCTGCTTGAAAGAATGCCACCAAATCCTGATTCGTGAGTTCATGCTTCCCCGCCACCGCCGCACTCGCCCGTAAAAATAGAGTGCCATATAACGGTCCACTGGCACCTCCCACTGCAGAAATTAATGTCATGCTCACGGTTTTCAGCACAGTACCAATATCTTTATCCGCCACATTGGGTAATTGAGCTAATACCTTTTGGAACCCTCGGTGCAGATTGATTCCGTGATCAGCATCCCCAATTGCCGCATCCAATTCGGTAAGATAGTCTTTATTTTCCTCGATGACAACGGCGACTGACTGTAACCACTGGATAATTTGTGCTTGGGTGATCATGTTTGAAACTTAATTAAATTAAAGTGGTATATCCAGGAGTTAAACCATTATCCGATAAGCGATCGCGTTTTGGCACAGGTACTCAGTCAGATTCTGGCTCTTAATCCGGCGGTGGTGGGGTTAGGTTTGTTTCGGGATGTTCCGGTTAGGTATGAGGGAGATGGGGAAAAGCTTACCCTCGAACCTCGTGAAGGGTCAATAGTCGGGGCGGATTTAGCCATACTTGTAGGGGCGGGTTTAGCCACTCAATTCAGACATTCACCGATAACTTCTCAACAAAACCCGCCCTCCCCACCAATAACCTATCCACAAAACCCACCCTTATTCCCGGTTGTATATTGTCTATGAGTTAGTACAGAAGCATCAGGGGGCGATTGGCGTTAAGTCTCAGGTGGGGGAGTATACGGAGTTTGAGGTGATTTTTCCCAAGAGTCAGTTGGTGTTTGATATCATGTCTGCCTAAACTGGTATTATTCCCTTCTGCTTAGTAAGTCAGCAACAGGCAACAGGGAATAAGCTGTCATGCATTTAAATTGGGTATTAGTAGCGAGCAAGATGCTCGCACT
>CAZNNK010001434.1:0-1506 GCA_964574085.1 uncultured Coleofasciculus sp. | reverse complement strand
CTCTCACTTCCCCACCCCACTCTCTCCAATAAATCTGTGAAATCAGTGTTTTGACGAATGACGAATAACAATCCCCACAATTTTGTCTAACTACTGAAATCTTTCTTTTGAGGGAAGTTAGTCCACTTAATTATCCTTAATAATACTACTAGAAAAGAAAATTATAAAATTATATTTAGATGAACCCAGCCGTCGTCGTTTCGCTATCCCCAACCACTTCTGTAAGTCGTCGGACAAAAGATACCCTACTAAGTTTTGTCAACAAACCTCAAACCCTTACAAAGGACGAATGACGAATGACGAATGACGATCTCAAAGGTTCATCATCGCAATAAACGAACCGTGAGGTATTCTGATGGAAACCCTAGCCTATACCCATTTCTCCGCCCAAGGCGATGATCGGATTCCCCAGTCCCAGTTCAGTGCTGATGGGTCTGTTTTCGAGTCAGAAGTGTACTGGAAACCACCGAGTTTAGCCTGGATTCGGGGATTAGCCTTGGCGATCGCACTGTCTTCCTTAACCGTAACCAGTAGCGCTTGGGCGGCGGTGGTGAATACGAATGGGAGTCCCTTGAATGTGCGATCGGGTCCCGGTTTAGGGTATGGCGTGGTGAACACTCTCGCCAATGGCACTACCATTAATCTGAGTGGTCTTGATGCCGATGGCTGGTCTCAACTCAGCAATGGTAACTGGGTCGCCTCTCGCTGGGTGCGAGGTGAAGCTGAGACGGGCGGGAGTAACGTTCCTGCTGCGGTTTTGCGACCGGGTAGTACAGGAACAGCGGTAACCAATCTGCAAAATCGATTGCAAGAGGTTGGGGTTTATAACGGACCGGTCACTGGCTATTATGGTCGCCTCACTGAAGCCGCTGTGAGAAGGGTTCAGGTGTCTGAAGGATTGACGCCGGATGGGATTGCTGGATCGACGACATTAACCGCCTTATATGGCGAGGATGGGGATGGGGGAGGTGCGACTCCGGTGACGAATACAGCCGTGGTTAACACCAATAACAATCCCCTCAACGTGCGATCGGGTCCCGGTTTGGGGTATCGTGTGGTGGGTACGGTCGCCGATAACCGAACAGTTAGCCTCAGTGGTCGTAGCGTTAGTGGCTGGTCTCAACTGGCAAATGGCAACTGGGTTTCCTCTCGCTGGATAGTCGGTGAAGGTGGCGGTGCAACACCAGCAAGGGATACCGCCGTTGTCACGACGAATGGAAGTCCACTGAACGTGCGATCGGGTCCCGGTTTAGGGTATCGGGTTGTGGATACGGTAGCCGATGGCGCTGCGATCGCAACTACGGATCAGACGGCGGGGAACTGGATACGGCTGGCTAATGGTGGTTGGGTGTTTTCGGGGTGGGTGGCGACGTAAGTGTCATTTGTCATTTGTCCTTTGTCATTTCTATAGGCAATAGGCAATAGTGAAGAAAAAAGCTTACCTTATAAGGGATTGAGCGATTTTAATTTTTCTTTTATGTCCTAACGTGTGTGCGTAGTGCTATA
>CAZNNK010001433.1:0-1507 GCA_964574085.1 uncultured Coleofasciculus sp. | reverse complement strand
TTGAGTAAAAAACAAATTGCTCTTCGTCTTCTCTCGCTTTAGCGTAACAGTTCCAACTCCCAGAAATCATCGAACACGTTAAGCTGTTCGGCATTTAAACCTTAATGTCAATAATGGTGAAATCCTTGTAGTGCGAGCATCTTGCTCGCTACTATAGCACTACCGGGATACGTTAGGACATTCCCCTGTTGCCTGTTGCCTATTGCCTTTTCACCCAATTTTATTGTCCTAACCTCAATGCGTAATGCTATAATACCCAATTTAAATGCATGACAGCTTATTGGTGAATAAAAATTCTATAATCGCCGTGTCCGGTTGAAGTAAAGACTGAATTTCAGTGAAGGATATTGGGTGAACTTTTTAATTGTTTATTTAAAATTAAAATATCTGCGATAAAAAATTCAAATAAAATAGAAGTCAAATTATATATGCCTGCCGTACAAACACCATAAACAAAGAAAAAAATAGCAAACGAATGGTTTCCAAGAATTTCAGAACCTAAATAATAAATTCCATAAGCTAAAACTGTCATACATAAACAACAAATGTTTGGTTTTTCCCAAGGTTCTTTCCAAGGTTTAATGCGAACAATAAACACAATGCCCACCAAAAAATAAACCCATTACGCTCTAATCCTAATGATGGGAATACAGATGAAAGTAGTGAGGAGGTTGAGATTCCCAGAGAGCGAGAAATTGGTCGCCAAGTCAGCACATCTTTATCGCAGAGTAGTGAGAATGAGTTGATGCAAGAATGAGTCGGCTACGTCGGTGGACACAATTAGGGGCTGCTGAATAAGTCTTGTGGTGGGGTAGAGAGCAGGGGAAGCAATGTAGAGACGCGCCATGGCGCGTCTGGGAGCTGGGGTATGAAAGGGTTTTACCTTATGTCCTTGAAGATGAGCCAATGTCCATGCTACTCAAAGCCTTGATGTAGCGAGCAAGATGCAAAGCCTGCGGCATGGCTTCGCTTAACGCACTACGGCAAGGATTGCGCCATTATTGATATTAAGGTTTAAATGCCGAACAATCCAGGCATTTTTCATCCTGGTTTTCTTTTCGACTCAAGGATGCCAATTGCTGTTCGAGTTCGGTGATGCGATCGCGTAACACCTGCCAATAGCACTTGATCGGGTCGTCGTTTAAGGTTCTGCTACTATCAGATTAGTCCATTTTCACAAGTTAGGCGAGATAAAAAATGAATAATTGGCAAGAACAGATTGAGATAAACCCCAAGGTTTGTCATGGAAAACCTTGTATTAAAGGAACTCGCATTATGGTTTCAGTCATTCTGGATAATCTGGCAGAAGGATTAACACTAGAAGAGATTGTCGAAGACTATCCGCCATTAACTGTAGACAACGTGCGCTCTGCGATCGCTTAAGCTGTCATGCATTTAAATTGGGTATTAGTAGCGAGCAAGATGCAAAGCCTGCGGCATGGCTTCGCTTAACGCACTACGGCAAGGATTGCGCCATTATTGATATTAAGGTTTAAATGCCGAACAA
>CAZNNK010001432.1:0-1511 GCA_964574085.1 uncultured Coleofasciculus sp. | reverse complement strand
TCTTGAATATATTCATTGGCGTGGTACAGGTTGCCATAGATAAAGTTAACGGGATTATTAATTTCGTGGGCAATACCTGCCGCTATTTTGCCAAAGGAAGACATTTTCTCCGCTTGAATTAATTGAACTTCCGTTTGTTGCAGCTTGTGTAATGCCTCTTCAAGTTCTAATGTTCGCTGCTTTTCTTGCCGTTGGGATTTTAATAAGCGTTCATTTTTGGCTTGCAGTTCCTTTTGCAAATTTCGCAGCGTTAGGTGAGTTTGGATGCGGCTAACAACCTCTTCCGGCTGAATCGGTTTGGTAATATAATCAACAGCGCCAATCTCAAACCCATGAACCTTATTCAGAGTATCTGAAAGGGCAGTCATAAAAATGACTGGAATATCCCGCATTGAGGGATTTTCTTTAAGTCGTTTACAGACCTCAAACCCATCAATTCCTGGCATCATCACATCCAGTAGGATCAGGTCAGGTTGAGCCGCTTCAACACGCTGGATCGCGGTTTCTCCATCTGTTGCGACCAGTACCTTGAATCCGGATTTTGTCAAATAATTAAACAGAAAACTCAGATTAGTGGGATTATCTTCAACAATTAATAAATTTCCTTTGTCTGCTTTTTTATCCATTGTTTTGCTTGGGTATTCTCACAGTAAAAATACTTCCTTTGTTGAGTTCACTGGTTACTTTGATATCCCCCCCGAAACCTTTTAAGATCTGTATACAAGTATAAATACCGAGTCCTGTGCCTGTGGGTTGATTGCGCTGTTTTTCCTCACCCTTCAATGGTTTAGTGGTATAAAATGGATCAAAAACTTTGGATAAATTTTCTGGGGCTATTCCACACCCTGTATCTTGGACATCAATGTAAAGATTGTATTCATCCTGCCGGGTGATAATTGTTAACGTTTGTTCGTCCTTATCCCACATAGCATCTAGGGCATTACCGATTAAATTATCCAAGATTTGGGAGATATCAGTATAAACTAAAGGGATTAAGGGAATATGCTCATCCAAAACATATTTTTTTTTAACCTTGTGTTTAAATTGAAGGTTAGCTTGCCAAAAATCGAGTTCTTTTTTTAGGATATCATTAATATTCAGCGAAGTTAACTGCAAAGAGTGATCCATTTTGCTCTTGTGCATGAGATTATCCAGGATTTGACTCATATCCCAGGTTGCTTCCGCCATCTTTTCAATATAAGCGAATGTCGTTTCTGGAGAAACATCTTCTTCGGTCATTTCTCCTGTAGCTAAACATTTATACGATAAAATAAGCTGAATACGATTTCGTAAATTATGCACGATTCCCTGAGTCGGCCGTCCGATTAAAGCGGTTTTTTCTTGCTCGATGAGTTGTTGAGTTCTCGCTTGAACAATTTCTTCTAGATTCTGGTTTAAGTGGGCAAGTTCTTCGGTTTTAGTTTGCAGTTGATTTTGCAGATGATATAGCTTGATATGAGTCTGAATTCGACTCAGCACTTCTTCTTGATGAATGGGTTTCGTGATATAAT
>CAZNNK010001431.1:0-1516 GCA_964574085.1 uncultured Coleofasciculus sp. | reverse complement strand
CGCCTATCCTTACTCAATCCCTTTTTCCGATTTTCTAGCTCGTCTGGCTTGTTTACCAAATGCCAGAAAGCCAAAAACCAGCCAAGCGACGAGAATCCCGCCTGTGAGCAACAAAATGGAAACCAGACCGAATCTAGCAATCAGACTCGGTGCAGCGGCGGTAAATAATCCACCGCCAACAATGGGCTCAAAAAATAACTGTTTGTAGGCAAAACTTTCAAAGGCACCGGATCGATTGTCAGGGTCAACCATTCGCAATAATAAAATACCCGTGGCGGTGACGCCCATGGATTGTCCCAAATCACCCAGCCCCCGTTCAAACCAGTAGGAGGGAATTACACGCGGGGCGAGATAAAGGAAGGCAAAAATATTCCAAGCAATTCCCACGACACTCAGTAGCAGAAAAGCACCAAAGTTAGCACCCAGTACCTGGAGAGAAATCGTGGCTAAGGCGGTAACGACGACAATATCTAAGGCGACTCCCGCAATATTATTCATTAAAGGGCGAATAATCAGCGGATGCAGTCCTAACCGTTCCATGAGTAACTGGACTATAATTCCACCCACCAGCGCCATGGGAAATAGGGGAACATAACTCATCAGTTCAAATCCGCCGACACCCCATGTCACTGACTCGATCCAGACTAATCCTTCCAGAATCAGCCACCCGATCGCGATCGCTAATCCGACAAAGCCAAAGTGCAGCGACAGGGGATCAACCAACATATTTCGCATCAGTCGCGATCGCGCCCTGCGGATTTGTGGGGTTTCACTGTGGGTGTAATCCTCAAACCATTCCGGTTCCGCTACGTTTTGTTCAACACCTTGGACATAGCCTTGGCGTCTCCCCCAATTCGCCAATACCGTTCCCGTAACAATCCCCGACACAATCCCCACCGTGGCTAATCCCACCGCCAAGTCAGCGCCATCGGGAAACCCCAACTCTTGAAACGTTCCCGCCATCCCGGCGGCGGTACCATGTCCCCCCTCAAAGGCAATTTCAATTAAAGCGGCTGCTGTCGGATCGATGTTAAATACGGGGATCAGGATCAGCAAGGTGAGTAAAATCCCAATTACATATTGTCCCCACGCCAAACTTTGACCAAATACAACCTGAGGTGCAGCCTTATTCCAGATGTCCCGGGGATGGGGAATGGATTCACCCAGAAACAAGGCGGCGAAGACGATATTGATGAACACCCCAGGAGACTGTGACCACACCTCCCGAATGGATTCAGGGAAGACACCATTGGCTAGGGGTGAATTGGGATCGGCGATCGCACCCAGAATCTGGGGTCCCAACACCAGCGCCACCACACCCGCGACAATGGATTCGGGGATGTACAGCTTCTGTATCCAACGGATTTTTTGGTGAATGAACCGCCCCACTAGAATGAGGAGTGCTACCAAGATGAAGGCGAAAAAAGCATCTTTAAGGTTAAGCATGGAAAAACAAAGTATGCTTGACTTCTCCCCCGGTTGAAACACGGGGGATTCTAAGAGGATACTACGGGAC
>CAZNNK010001430.1:0-1518 GCA_964574085.1 uncultured Coleofasciculus sp. | reverse complement strand
GAGGCGCGTTTGGGTTTGCCGTTGGGTTTGTAACTCTTGTTCAGTAGCGGCTAAGGTTTGAGCGAGGGTTTGAATCTGTTGCGAGACGGCGTTTAATTGCCCCTCTAATTCTGCCGCTTGGGTCTGTTTGCTGGCAAGTTCGGGGGCGATGCGTTCTAAAAGCTGGGTTTGTTCGTTAATTTGGCGGCTAAGTTGGTTATGCCGTTCTTGGAGTTGGGCTTGTTCGGTGCGCTGGGGATTCAGGGTTTGCAGTTGGGTTTCAATGTGGCGGGTGAGGGTGTTTTGGTGCTGTACCCATGCCTCTGACGCTGAGGCGATCGCATCCGCTTGTTCTCGGCTAGCATTCAGGGCGGTTTGAGCCGCTTCCCGTTCTTGGCGGCGTGAGGCGATAACTTGGGTGTCGAGATGGTGGCGTTCAGCCTGAAGCTGTTGCAGGTGTTGTTCCTGGTGCTGAATCTCTGTCTGGGTGGTTTGTTGGTGCGCCTCTGTATCCGTCAGGTTTTGGGTCAGTTCCTGTTGGCGGCGTTGTAACTGGCGGCGTTCGGCGTCTTGGCTGGCTAGGGTAGCGGCGACGGCGACTTGTTCTTCTTCACCTAAGGCTTTGACACGGGCGTTGAGGGTTTCGAGTTGTTCCGTTCCTTGACGAATGTCGGATTCTATGATATGCAATTGCTGGGTTAACTGGCGTTCATCCTGTTCTCCTGTCTCCATCAGAGACGTCAGATGCGCCACCTGTTGTTGAAGCGATCGCCATTTGAGGACGAGTTCCCACCGTTGTTTTTCCTGAAGTTCCGCCCGCAGCTTTTTGTATTTCTCTGCCTTAATCCGATCCGCCGCCAAGCGATCGCGTTGCGTGATTAGTTCTTTTTCAATAATCCGACAGCGATCTTCCCGTTCTTTGACTTCATTCAGGGTATCTTTCGTCTGGGTAATTTTGCGGTCAAAGGCGGCGACTCCGGCTAATTCATCAATAATCTCCCGCCGTTCTCGCGAGTTCATGGAGATGATGCTGGTAACATCCCCTTGTAGCACGACATTGTAACCTTCGGGATAAATTCGCAGACGGTTAAGTTGTTCGTGCAGTTGCGTCAGCGTGCAGGATTCACCGTTGATATAGTATGTCGAAGTGTAGGTGTTTTGCTTTGTCACCCGCAGCCGCCGGGTCACACTCCATTCCGTTGATGGGGGAGTTGGGGATTGGGAGTTGGACTTCTTATCCTCTGATGCGGCGACTTCAGAGTCTTGGGTTTCCTCGACGGCTGTCGATTCCTGGCGTGCTTCTGTCTCAGCTTCCTCGTCGGCTTCTGATTCCTCAATTGCTTCCTCTTGCGCCACAAGCCGATCCGGGACATCAGATAGGTCAAATGTCACCGTAACCCTGGCTTCAACCGTACTCCGTCGCTCTTTGTTATGGTTAACTAAATCAGGAAGACGTTCAGCCCGCATTCCCTTGGAACTGGATAGCCCTAGACAAAATAGGAGGGCATCAAGGATATTGGATTTGCCTGACCCATTGGG
>CAZNNK010001429.1:0-1519 GCA_964574085.1 uncultured Coleofasciculus sp. | reverse complement strand
CAACCCCTCACCCCCAGCCCCTCTCCCACGCCGGGGAGAGGGGAGCAAGAGAATCCAGTTCCCCTTTTCCCGTGCAAAAAAATCCGATACCCCTTCTCCCCCCGGTGGGAGAAGGGGTTAGGGGATGAGGGGGAAAAATGTCGAGGAATAGCTAAAATTGTGGAATATATTTATCGTTAAACTATACCAAGTTGCAGTCTAATGTAGAATTTGTCATGCTGAGTGGAGTCCGGAGCGAAGCGGAGGAACGAAACGAAGCATCTGTCCAGATTCTTCGCTTCGCTCAGAATGACATGATAGAACGCAACTGAGTATTAGGGCAGATGAGGGGGAAAAATGTCAAGGAGAACCCCATCACCCCATCACCCAGGAATCATCATACTCACCGTTTGACTCCAAGGTCCCGACTCTCCTTTTCTATTCACCCAGCGCAACATAAAATAAGCGGTTTTTCCCACATCTTCACCCTTAAATTCCATCACATAAGGGGTTGCTGTATCTAACGCCACAAAGGTTAATTCCTGCGGATCAGTCGGCGGCGGATCACCAATTTTGAGCCAAATTTCGCTCCCCATTACGCCACTGGGTTTAGCTTTACGAGTGGGTGTTGTTTCGTCAACAAAATGAATTTCTAATTGATAGCGTCCCTTTAATTCTACGCGAGGAATGGGACGAGTTGTCGGTTCACCCAGGCTACTGGCAGTTGATTTAGACACAGTGATGCCTAATCCTTGGCGCATGGCATCGGTCATTTGAGGATTAACCTGAAGTTGATTAACCAATTGACGCAATAAAGATTTATACTGTTTACGGCTATCGTCTTTGTCTTGGCGGGCACTTTCGGCAGCAGACTGGGCGGCAATATGGTTATTGTAAGCCGTTGTCCAGGTTGTTTGAGCGGTGGTAATCGGTGTAATTTCTTCGGCAGTGAGTCCTAAATCGGTGAGATAATTAGTTAACGTGGCAATAAAATTTCCTTGCCAATTATTGAAGTCAGCATCTGAGCGGGGCATATAGTTGGTCATGTGTCGATGGTTCTCCCCAACAATAATTTGATTTGTCTATTTTAATGGATGGTTCAAGGTTAGGGTGTCACGGTGCGTTGATACAATAGGACGGTGCTTTGGTACGGTGTCACGGTGCTTTGGTACGGAGCAATGGGACGTAAGTACGGAGTGATGGGACGTAAGTACGGATGAATGGGACGTAAGTACCGATGAATGGGACGTAAGTACGGAGTGATGGGACGTAAGTACCGATAAATGGGACGTAAGTACCGATAAATGGGACGTAAGTACCGATGAATAGGACGTAAGTACCGATGAATGGGACGTAAGTATTGTAGGGGCGCACGGCGGGCCATTGGTGTCAACTTAAGGTTAAAAGCGTTCCTTGTCAGACGAAAGAATCTCGTCGAATCTCCTTTTCACCCCCCTTAGTCCCCCCTTATTAAGGGGGGAAACGTTCCCTCCCCTTGATAAGGGGAGGGTTAGGGTGGGGTCAGATCAAGGTATTGCTT
>CAZNNK010001428.1:0-1521 GCA_964574085.1 uncultured Coleofasciculus sp. | reverse complement strand
GGGATGGGCGGCTATCAAGTGGGTAAATTCCCTTTGCTGTGGTCTGAGTGGAATGGAAAATATCGGGATACCGTGCGCGATTTTTGGCGTGGGGAAGATAGCAGTTTAGCGGAATTTGCCTATCGTTTTACCGGAAGTTCTGACTTGTATGAGTCCAATGGACGGCGACCGAGTGCTAGCATTAACTTCATTACCGCCCATGATGGATTTACCCTGAATGACCTGGTCAGCTACAACGAAAAGCATAACCAGGCAAATGGGGAAGAAAACCGGGATGGGGAAAGCCATAACCGTTCCTGGAATTGCGGGGTGGAAGGGGAAACCGATGATCCGGAGATTCTCCAGTTAAGGAATCGACAGCGGCGTAACTTTCTGGTCGCGTTGATGTTATCCCAAGGCGTCCCCATGCTTTTAGGCGGCGATGAAATTGGGCGATCGCAAGGGGGGAATAATAATGCCTACTGTCAGGATAGTGACATCTCTTGGTTTGATTGGGATTTACCGGAGGAAAATGCGGCACTCTTAGACTTTACCCGTCAACTGATCTATTTCCGCCGCCAGCATCCCACATTCCGGCGACGCAAGTGGTTCCTGGGTCGAGCGATTCATGGATCTACGGTCAAGGATATTGGTTGGTTTAACCCCGATGGTGGCGACATGACCGAGGATCAATGGCTGGCGGGGTATACGAAGGCGATCGGTATTTTCTTAAATGGTGAAGAAATTGCCACGCGGGGGGATGAGGGTGAACGAGTCATGGATGAGAGTTTCTTCATCTGCTTCAATGCTCACTATGAGATGATTGAATTTACGCTTCCTCCAGGATTGCAAGCCAGAGAATGGGTGGTGGTGATTGACACCGACAAGCCTCGCTTTGTGGAGGAGGAGATTAGCTATACCGAGGATAAACCGATTCCAGTTACCGCGCGATCGGTGATGGTGTTACGACGGCGATAAGGTTGGCTGTAGAGACGTTGCATGCAACGTCTCTACCCGTGCTAAAAAATGCTGTATAATGATACGCCATGCCTAAATGCGCCAGAAAAGCGTGACTAAAATTGCCCAACCGGCGAAAAGTGGCGTTTGATTCGATTTAGACCCCCCCATGTCTAGCCAACCGCCACAGGGGAGATGTCCTGGAGGCGCATCAAGACTGAAGGTGAGTTCTGCTGGAGTGCGCCATTCGTCTTTTTCGGGAACATACCAACCAACGCGATCGCTAAATTGTTTGTAGGTATTATAGTTATAATCTCTGGGTTTACCGCCGACTTGGGTATAGAGGCTGAAGGGGTGAAAAGCAGCGGTGTTTCGAGGGCATGATGATAGTGTCACAAGTGCAGTATTTAGCCCTGATGGCAGCCAAATTCTCACTGCCAGTGCTGATAATACCGCTCGTCTGTGGGATGTCAAAAACCATCTTTTGACGATGTTCCAGCATAAGAAAGAATTCCCAGATGAAGAGTTTCAGGTGCGGGGTGATCATAATGAGGTTACAAGTGCAGTATTTAGCCCTGATAGCAG
>CAZNNK010001427.1:0-1522 GCA_964574085.1 uncultured Coleofasciculus sp. | reverse complement strand
TGAAGGGGGACCGGATTCTCTTACTCCCCTCTCCCAAACTTGGGAGTGGGGCTGGGGGTGAGGGCTTGAGCTTAACGGATTAGAATTGTAGGAGCGCAGGTTGTGCGCCCATTTTAACAGTTGTAGGTTGGGTTTCGCCAATGTGTTAGAAGCGCTAAAGCACTTACTACGAACTTACTACAAACCTAGTGGGTGAACTAGCTGGAGAATCGCTAATGCCGCGCGATCGCATACGCCGACTTCCCCTAATAGTTGACGCATTTGTTGATAACTTTCCAGGGTTTGTTGACGGTTCTGGGGATTAAATAATAGTTCCATCGCTTCTCGAACCAGATTTTCTGCGGTAGCATCCTCTTGCAATAACTCTGGCACAATTGAACGCATCACGACTAAATTTGGGGGTGACATGAAGGGAATCGAAAAGTTGAGGAAAGTACGGGCAATCCAGTAGGTTATTGGGCTGACGCGGTAAAATACAACCTGGGGAACATTGAGCAGTGCTAATTCCAAATTCACTGTCCCGGATTTGGTAATCGCTAAATCAGCAGCGGCGAGTACCTCCTGAGTATTTTCTGTTACTAATGTCGCCTGAAGTCCATAGTCTTCTATTGCCTTTTCAATCGGTTGGCGATAGGCTTGATGAGATAGAGGAATCCAGAAAATTGGTTCTTTGTTATTCGTCTTTTGTTCCCCAGATCCCCAGACGTGCCATGGCACGTCTCTACAAGCTAATAACTTCTCCTGAAGCTGCTGGGCGGCGGAAAAGATAATCGGCATCATATATTTGATTTCTTGATGTCTGGAGGCGGGTAAAAGTGCGATCGCGGTTTGATCAGGTTTAATCCCTAGCGCCGCTCTAGCTTGCTCCCGACTGGGATAGGATTGGATACGATCGACTAGGGGATGACCTACCCAATGAACTGATGCTCCTTTTTCTTCAAAATAACGGGCTTCTTCGGGAAAAATTGCTAACAGTTTGTGCGTCATTTCCACAATTGTGGCTGTATTCTGGGGAAATAGTGACCAAACCCATTCTTGGGGGGCGATGTAATACACCACAGGAACGTGGGGAAGCTGACGCTGAATAAATTTGCCAATACCGAGATTGGGTCCCATATAGTCAATGAGAACAACGACATCGGGAGGATTATTCTGAAGGTATTGTTTGGCGCGACGCTGAATGGTTAAGGTTGGCAGAACAAATGGCAAAGATTCTAATAGTCCGACTGAGCCAATACCCGTCGTATTTCCTAATAATGTGGCACCAGAAAGCGCCATTTTTTCGCCCCCTAATGCCACAATCGTTAACTCGATTCCTTGTTGTGTGGCTTGTTTTTTCAGGGCATCAATAAGCATTGCACCCTGTAAATCACCGGAGACTTCACCCGTACTAATAAAAATTGTTTTTTTGGTCATTCGTCAAAACACTGATTTCACGGATTTATTGGAGAGAGTGGGGGAGGGAAGTCTCACAAGGGTAGGTTTTTTAAGATTGCGGTTCAGGTAAGACAAGGAAGACAGG
>CAZNNK010001426.1:0-1523 GCA_964574085.1 uncultured Coleofasciculus sp. | reverse complement strand
ATTTCTGCAATGAAATGAAGTCTGTCTATATTTGACTATACTTTTACCAACTATAAGACCTTATTGTCGGCTGAAAACGGCACAATAGTTTAAAGATAGTGATAGGGGACAAAACGGCTGTGCAACCAACAAAGCGACGCGAACAAATTGAACAAATCGTAGTCACCGCCGAACAGATGGGCAAGATTGAAGGGCGTATCTTTGAGGCGGGAATGCCTGTGGCGGCGTTGATGGAAAAAGTAGCGGGGTTGATGGCGAGGCGGATTCAAACCCTTTATCCCTATCCGCAAACACGGCGCGTGGGCGTGTTAGTCGGTCCAGGACATAATGGCGGTGATGCTTTGGTGGTGGCGCGGGAGTTACAGTGTCAGGGCTATGAGGTGCTGATTTATCGTCCGATTAATAAGCTTAAGGAATTAACCTCCCACCATGCTGACTATGCGGAGAGTTTGGGGATTCCCTTTTATGAGCAGATTCAGCCGTTACTGGATTGTGATTTAATTATTGATGGATTGTTTGGCTTTGGGCAAACGCGATCGCTGGAAGGAACTCTAGCGGATACGGTGAAGCAGTTGAACCAACTCTCCCAACCTATTCTGAGTATCGATTTACCCTCTGGGATTCACACGGATACTGGGGAAGTCTTGGGTACGGCAATTCGGGCAACTCGCACGTTCTGTTTAGGGTTATGGAAGCAGGCTTACCTGCAAGATCAAGGATTGGATTATCTGGGAGAGGCGGAGTTAATTGATTTTGGTATCCCCTTGGCGGATATTTGGGCAGTTTTGGGTCAATCACCGGGATTAATGCGGGTGACATCCTCTATGGTACGGGATTGTCTGCCCCTACACCGTCCAGCCGCTACCTATAAATATAAGGAAGGACATCTGCTGCTGATTTGTGGTTCAACCGAATATTCTGGTGGTGCTATTTTAACCGCACTGGGGGCGCGGGCGTCTGGGGTAGGAATGCTGTCTGTGGCGGTTCCGGATTCGCTGAAACCGTTATTAGTCAGTCATGTCCCAGAATCCCTGGTAATTGGGTGTCCGGAAACCCCCAGTGGCGCGATCGCCCAACTGCCTGATTCTGTAAACTTAAGTAAATTTAGTGCGATCGCCTGTGGTCCGGGTTTGACGCTGGATGCTAAGTCTTTAGTACAAGGATTAATCGGGGTGGATTGTCCCCTGATTTTAGACGCCGATGGCTTAAATAGTTTGGCAGAACTGAAAACGATTCCCACCTTAATTCGGCGTCAGGGCGCAACAGTGTTAACCCCTCATGTCGGTGAGTTCAAGCGGTTATTTCCCGATTCAGCCGAATTGCTACCGAATCGCGTCAGTGCGGTACAAAAGGCATCTCAGTTAAGTCGATCTGTGATTTTATTAAAAGGCGCCAGAAGTGCGATCGCAAATTCCCAGGGATCAGTTTGGTTAGTCCCAGACAGTACCCCCGCCCTAGCCCGGGGTGGGAGTGGGGATGTTCTCACCGGGCTTATTGGTGGCTTAGTCGCCCAGCCAGCAACC
>CAZNNK010001425.1:0-1524 GCA_964574085.1 uncultured Coleofasciculus sp. | reverse complement strand
ACTTACCCCCGCGCAAAACTCCGGTGTTTTTTGAGCTTTTATTGGCAAAAGGAATTCCGTTGTGTTTCTGGTTGAAAAATCAAGATCTGTGTCAGCCTGCTATAGACAGCTTGAATACATTAACCACAACAGACTCATTCTCGGATTTAGATACATTATCGGAAAAAATCCTAGACATTCGTAAGCAAGACTTGGCTCAACCGAATCGAGAAACGCTTTTGGGGTATAATTTATCCGTTCTCTGCGATAATACTGAGCGCAAGCCAGTTAATTTACCCAAGTTTAATCAACTGGCAAGCTAAACGGATCACAGGAGGGTAGTGTGACATCAACAACGCATCCAGATGATTGGTATTTTTTTTATGGCGATGGACAAGAACATGGCTTTCAAATTGCCAATTTACCGCCGCCTCCTCCCTGGCGGCGATTTCGAGAAATTGACGATTCAGCCGAACTTGAAGATATCGAAGAACGCTGGCAAGCGGTGCAACAATTAGCGGATGCTGAGGAAAATAAACAAGGAAAAGAAAAAGGCAGAAAATTTAGGCTGCATTCCCCTAAACCAGAGGATGAATCGATTGATGATGAAGGGGAAGATGAGACAAGTAAACCGCCGAGGGTGAATGTAGCGGATGCGGTGAATGCGGCGTTGTATTTACGGCGTCCCCTCTTGGTAACCGGAAATCCGGGTTCGGGAAAAACCTCTTTAGCTTATGCTATTGCCCATGAACTTAAATTGAGACCCGTCTTAACTTGGCTGATTACCACCCGTTCTACCTTACAGGATGGACTCTATCGCTATGACGCGATCGCACGACTCCAAGATTCCCAGCTTAATAAAGGTAAATCGCCGGATATTGGTCAGTATATTACCTTGGGTCCGGTGGGAACCGCTTTTTTACCCTCTCAGTATCCCAGAGTGTTATTGATTGATGAAATTGATAAAAGTGACATTAATTTACCCAACGAACTGTTGCACCTGTTTGAAGAAGGGAACTATGAGATTCCGGAATTAGTCCGTTGGGCGGATAAGTCGCCAACTCAGACGGACAAGAGTAACCCAAAACCTGTACAAGTGCGAACTGAAGATGCGGGGATTAAAGCCTCGATTCGGCGGGGGAGAGTTCATTGTTCAAGCTTTCCGATTATTATTATGACCAGTAACGCTGAACGAGACTTTCCCCCGGCTTTTGTGCGTCGGTGTTTGCGGGTGAGAATGCCTGATCCGGATACAGCCGCTTTAAAAACGATTATTGCGGCTCATTTCCAAGAGGAAACAGATGAGGCGAATTGGGAAAGAATGAAAGAGACAACGGAGTCATTGATTGCAGCGTTTTTGGACAAGGATGAACAGGATCGGGCGACGGATCAATTACTTAATGCGATTTATATTAGAAATAACCTGAGTCCGGAAGCGTTTACGGAGGAGTTACAGGAATTGTTGTTGAATAGTTTGTCAGCGATTGATGAATTGTGATAGTCATTGGTCATTGGTCATTGGTCATTGGTCATTTGGATCAAGAT
>CAZNNK010001424.1:0-1526 GCA_964574085.1 uncultured Coleofasciculus sp. | reverse complement strand
CCAGCCGACCGCATACGCCATCAAGTACGCTCTCGTGGGCTCGGAGACGAGTACAAGCGACACGGGGGACTAAGGGGGGTTACTTTCAAGGTAAAGAGATTCAACGTTTCACACAGAAAAGCTTTCACCTTAAGTTGACACAGATGGGATGTGAGAGGTTAGTGACACTGATTACACTGATTTATTTGAGGTGGGGAAGAGTTTTAATGATTTCTGATTTTTACAGCAAGCCCTATTTAGAATTAGCCGATTATGAATACTAAACTTGAGCGAAAAACCTATACCCCTGAAGACTATTTAGACTTTGAGACAGCTTCCGCAGAACGCCATGACTATATCAACGGAGAAATCATTCCAATGACAGGTGGAACCCCTGACCATAACGAATTATCCATCAGTCTAGCAGCATTTTTGAAATTAGCATTACGAGGGAAAAACTATCGCATCTTTGCCACAGACCAGCGACTATGGATTCCCGATGCGAATCTCTATACCTATCCCGATGTCATGGTTGTGGAAAAGCCATTGCAACTGCAAACCGGACGCACGGATACAATTGTTAATCCCTGTTTTATTGGTGAGGTTTTATCCAAGTCAACCCAAGACTATGACCGTAGTGGTAAATTTGTCGCCTACCGCACGATTGCCAGCTTTCGGGAATATCTGATTATTGATCAGTATAGGATTCATGTCGAACATTATGTGAAAACGGCAGCGAATCAATGGCTGTTGTCAGAGTATGATGATCCAACTGTTACCCTATCTTTTAATGGGTTTGATTTTCAACTCAAAATTGCCGATCTCTATGAAAACATTGAATTTAACGACTTCAGTTAGTTCGTAGTTGCGCTTTAGCGCCATCAACGCTCGCATCACAGACTCAAAACCCCATATACGAATGTCAACGGTGAGTAGTAGAGACTTATGAACGAATGCGCTATTGCACGTCTCCCCCAGCTTCCCTTCACCACAACCCTTATTCAGCCACCCCTAATTCCCCTGCACAAAACTCATCAATATCGCTGACATCGGGATGGGTGCGGAGATAATCCCGCAACCAGTCGCAACCGCGAACCAGCAAGTCGTCTAACGTCTCGACGCGCCATAAGCGCAGTGTTCCGTCATCGGAAGCGCTAGCAATTTGCTCTCCATCGGGGCTAAACGTGACACTAACAACCGAACCTTCATGACCGCGCAGGACGGCTAATTCCGCTCCCTGACTATCCCATAAGCGCACTGTATTATCCGATGAAGCGCTAGCAATTTGCTTCCCGTCTGGGCTAAACGCCACACTCAAAACCAAATCTTCATGACCGCGAAGGACGGTTAACTGATTGCCCTGACTATTCCATAAACGCACTGTATTATCCGATGAAGCGCTAGCAATCGTCTTCCTGTCTGGGCTAAACGCCACACTCAAAACCGAATCCTTATGACCACGTAGAACAGTTAACTGATTACCCTGGATATCCCATAAGCGCACGGTATTGTCCAATGAAGCGGTAGCAATCGTCTTCCCGTCTGGG
>CAZNNK010001423.1:0-1528 GCA_964574085.1 uncultured Coleofasciculus sp. | reverse complement strand
CCGTTGATACCAAGTTGCATTCAAACAGATAACTTTCTTTGACCGGGCTTCAGGACTGTCTCCCCCTCCCCCGTGTAAGAGCGCCCCCGCTTCCTCCCTTGGGGGGTTAAACTAGACATTGCCTAATTCTATCAGAGAAAATGTCTAGTTATGTCACTAATTGTCTAGATATTTACGGACTGTTAGTTAACCCTCGGTTTTGCAATCGGCGGGTTGTTTTGATCCAGTCTCGCAGTCGCTGTCGCAGATTCTCGATATTCGGTGTTTGTTTGCCATAACGCCAGCGTACATAAGCCTGGGAAATTTCATCAATCACAGCGGCTGAGTCCGAAGATTGCTGCTGACGCATGACCCTAGCATATTCTAACGGCGTCTGGGCAGGGTGTTTAATATAGCCTTTTGCCCTTAAAACCTTTAACATTTGCTGGTAAAGCCGTTCCATTGGCGGTAATTTCCCTAACCAGCGACGGTAACGCCAAGTTTGCCACTGTACCCAACCTAACCAACCCACAAACCCCAGCGCGATCGCGAAAATTAATCCGCCAAATAATCCCATCCAACCACTGGAGAAGATCACCCACAGTCGCACGATGAGGCGCAGTAGTGAACCCACCACCAGATTCCACAATTCGCCGATAAAATTACTGACAGGTGAAGGTAGCCACCCAGCAACCCACTGCCAAAACTGACGCAAAACACTAAAGGTTGCTGTATCTTCTACACTTTGGGGAACTAATTCGTGTCCAGGAATGGGGTCAAAGGCAAACCAGCCATAGTTGGGGAAATATACCTCCGTCATGGCATAAGCATCGGTATTTTTGACGACATATAAGCCAGTGAAGGGATTAAATTGACCTGTCCCAAACCCCACGACTAACCGCGCTGGAATCCCAATCGAACGTAGCATAATAGTTAACGTCGTGGAAAAGTGATCCGGATACCCGCCTTCATATTTAAAGAGAAACGCTTCGACTAAATCCTCGTCTTCCTGTAAATGGGGAAGTTCAAAGGGATTATCGGGAATGCGATACCGTTGTTTCAGCGCTTGAGCCAAATACAGCGCCTTTTCGTAGGCGGAGGTAAGGGGTTTGGGAGAGGTGGCTAAAAGTTGTTCAGTTTTTTCACGCACCTTATCCGCGATGGCTGGCGGAACATCAAGATAGTATTTTTGGATATTATCGGGGTAAGTTTCCGGGGCTTGTTGGAGTTGGGTGCGATCGCGCACGGGAACTTCCGATACTACCGTATAGGTCAATCCTTCCAGTAAACCGAGGGGCGATCGCAAACTGCCTTCTGTATCAATTCCGACTTCCCTAGTGGGAAAATAAAGGCTTTTCGGATAACTCAGGGCGGGAATAATATTCGGCAGTTCCGACACCGCCGTATAGCTTTGAATCACCCTTTTTGTCCGACCCAAATTAAAGCTAGTCGGATAGAGTGCAAATCGATAAGACCAAGGCGGACGACTCACCTCCAGCACCTGATCTTCGCGAGACAATTCCCATCCTTGACCTGTATACTGGTCAAA
>CAZNNK010001422.1:0-1529 GCA_964574085.1 uncultured Coleofasciculus sp. | reverse complement strand
TAGAAAACTTATCCAATAACTGCTTAAACAACCCCAGCGCCGTATCGAGAGTCGCGCGGGATTCGGGTAAGCGATCGCGTATCCAAGCCCGCCCTTCTTCCGATAAAGGCGATCTTACCCCCCCAGGAACCGCCCAAGCTGGGTGAATCTTCTTCGCCCCCAACAATTCGATCACCGTTTGACCAAACTGGCGTAAGCGAATCCCACTGCGGGCTAAATCCGGATCAGCCGCAATTAAGCCAAACACATTTCGAGTCGCCGGATCACTATCCCAACCCAATAAAAAGTCAGGACTACTTAGATGGAAAAACGACAGCGCGTGAGACTGGGTAATTTGTCCCAAATTCATCATTCGCCGCAATTTTTCACCCGCAGGCGGAACCTTCACCGCTTGAATTTTATCCCCCGTTTTTGCCGACGCCAGTAAATGACTCACCGGACAAATCCCACAAATTCGCGCCGTAATTCCCGCCATTTCCCACATTGGGCGTCCTTCACAGAACTTTTCAAAGCCCCGGAATTCCACCACATGAAATCTAGCGTCTTCTACTTCCCCCGCATCATCTAGAAAAATAGAAATTTTCGCGTGTCCTTCAATACGAGTAACCGGATCAATAACAACTGTTTTAGCCATAACCTTCCTGTCTCTAGTTTTTTCGTTCTTTCTTGTTTGTCCTTTGCCCCTTTGCTGAGTGTATCGGTTAATTCACGTTAACGAATGACAAAGGATAAATGACCAATGACCAATGACCAATGACCAATGACTATCCAAACTTAATCATTTCCCGTCCTTCCATCACAGGTTGTTCACCCCGCAGTAATGGTTCAACAGTAGCTTGAATGCGATCGGCTGAAGGGGGACATCCCGGCATAAATAAATCAACGTGAACCACTTCATGCACAGGGCTTACCCGATCTAATAATTCTGGTACAATTCCCGGAAAATTGGGTAACTGATTATTCGCATCTCCCAATTCCAAATAACAGCGCTTGAGAACAGGTTCAGTTCCTCCCAACATATTTCGCATAGCAGGAACATTCGCGGTTACAGCACAATCTCCAAAGGAAATCAATAACTTTGTCCGTTCTCTGACCTTACGAATTAACTCTAAATTCTCTTCATTGGCGACCGCGCCTTCTACTAAACAAACATCAACATTTTCGGGATAGTCTTTCAGGTCGGAACCGACTGGACTATACACCACATCGACGTGTTTAGCCAGTTCAAGCAGCCATTCATCCAGATCCAGAAACGACATATGACAGCCTGAACAACCTGCCAACCATATTGTTGCTAATTTTATCTTTGCCATGCTTGATGTCTCCCTCAATTAATTAATGATGTGACTCTTGGAGAGTGGGAATTGGGAATTGGAAAGTGGAGAGTAGTTATATGTCATAGGAGATTAGGCAAAATTTTGTTTTGTCTCCCCTATCGTCCCCCGCGTCCCCCTGTCCCCCCGCGCCCCCCCGGCCCCCCCCTCCCCCCGGGCCCCGATAGCCCACACCGCGGGCCGAGTGTGAAGTAG
>CAZNNK010001421.1:0-1534 GCA_964574085.1 uncultured Coleofasciculus sp. | reverse complement strand
TGGTAACGTAGAAAGTGCAGCTAATTCTTTAAATAAAGGGATTGAAGGGGAGAACTCAATATCCGTTGTCGGAGTAATTTTGCCGATTCCTAAACAGCTCAAGGCAATTCAGCACAAGCGTTCTTCGAGTAATTTAGCCGAGAATTTTAAACAAATGGAATCAAGACAAGAAGGTAAGAACTCTCCTTGTGCGGTTATTCTCACGGCTATTCCGGTCGAATATAAAGCAGTTCGCGCTCACTTGAGCGATCTCCAGGAAGAGGCGCACTGGGAAGGAACTATTTACGAACGCGGAATATTCTCATCCAATGGTCACTCATGGCAAGTTGGAATTGTCGAAATGGGTGCAGGCATTGCTGAAGCGGCTGTAGAAACTAAACGAGCCATCGACTATTTCAAGCCCAGTGTTGTACTCTTTGTTGGGGTAGCAGGTGGACTCAAAGATGTTGCCATTGGTGATGTAGTCGCAGCGACAAAAGTTTATGGATACGAATCAGGAAAAGTGATAAAGGAAACTTTTCTGCCAAGACCAAATGTTAGCCAGGTGAGTTATGTCTTGGAACAGAGAGCTAAAGCTGAGGCAAGAAAGGAAGATTGGTTAAAACGAATTAAAGAACCCATCCCAAAAACAAAACCTCGTGCTTTCATTGGAGCCATAGCCGCAGGGGACAAAGTGGTGGCTTCAACGAAGTCTGATGTGTATCAGCTTCTGCGGACAAACTATGGTGATGCGCTGGCGGTGGAAATGGAAAGTCATGGTTTTCTCAAGGCGGTTCGTGCTAATCCAGAAATCAATGCATTAATTATCCGTGGCATCTCTGATCTTATTGATGGTAAAAGCAATGCTGATGCGGCTGGTTCTCAGGAGAAAGCGGCACAACACGCTAGTGCTTTTGCATTTGAAATTTTGGCAGGCGAATTGCTACTTCAGGTTAATAAAGAACTGAAAACACCAGAACCTAATTTTGTCTGGAAAGGTGTACAGACTCTCAAGGGACATTCAGAGTTAGTTCGCTCTGTGGCAATTAGTCCTAGTGGTCAGATACTTGCTAGTAGCAGTAATGATCAAACGATCAAGCTGTGGAATTTGCCAACTGGCAAACTCCTTTACACCCTGGCGGGACACTCCAGTATGGTTACATCTGTTGCCTTCAGTCCGGATGGGAAAACCCTGGCTAGTTCCAGTAATTTGGCTGTTGGAGACGGTAACATCAAATTGTGGGATGTCGAGACAGGAACACTACAGCAAACACTTGACAAAGGATTGCTCAATTTACGTGTTAGCTGCGTCACCTTTAGCCCAGACGGAAATACTCTGGCTAGCGGAAACATTGATGCCACGATTAAACTATGGCAATTGAACAGTGGTAAATTGCATAATACTCTCAAAGGTCATGGGTGGGATGTCAATTCAGTTGCCTTTAGCCGTAATGGAAAAATCCTGGTGAGTGGAGGTTTGGATGGTGCCATCAAGATATGGAATTGGCGTACAGGGGAATTACTACACACCCTGAATCGACCCTCACCGTCAGAT
>CAZNNK010001420.1:0-1534 GCA_964574085.1 uncultured Coleofasciculus sp. | reverse complement strand
TGAGTCTGAATTCGACTCAGCACTTCTTCTTGATGAATGGGTTTCGTGATATAATCGACAGCACCTAGTTTAAACCCTTGAACTTTATCTACTGTGTCTGAAAGTGCCGTCATAAAGATGATTGGAATATCTTGAGTCGATGGATTTTGTTTCAATCGTTTACAGGTTTCAAACCCATCAATTCCTGGCATCATCACATCTAAAATAATCAGATCAGGCTTAGTGACTTTGGTGCGCTGAATGGCACTTTCACCATCTAACGCCACAAATATTTTGAAGCCAGATCGCGTCAAAAAGTCAAACAAAATACCTAGGTTATGAGGTTGATCGTCAACGATCAATAGTTTGGGAGTTTTGGGGGTTGAATTATCCATAAATGGTAATTAGTTAAACCTATATTTTATTTAGCCATTGATACAATATATGAATTACTTTAACATAAGCAATAGTATTTCGTTTATACCTTATGGCTGATTAATTATGCCTTATAAGTCAAGTTTTATTGGCGAGGTATATTGATTAATAAGTTGCTCTATTTTCTTTAGCTGAAAGCCTCTAGCGAGATGATGAATTTGTTTTGCAAAGGGAATCCATTGACTGTTTACATTTTCCCAATGCTGCGCTTGATCGATCATGCCTTGAATATCCCCCATTACCAACAATTCTGACAAAATAGCTAGTTCTGAAGCCGGTGGAGGAACCAGCGGTATCGTATTGGTTTCCAATTTACCCGTTTTTGAATCTCTGGGTTCTTCATAAATGCCTTCCACACCTAAATGGACAATCAATAATTCCAGGAGTTGCTGGATTGGCACAGGTTTTGATAGAAAGTCTTGGCATCCAGCCGCTAAACTCTCCTGCTGGGTCGTCTCGAAAACATTAGCGGATATGGCAATAATAACCGTCTTTTCGAGCTGAGGCAATTGGCGTAGTCGCCGCGTTGCAGTCAAACCATCTAGTCCCGGCATGATTAAGTCCATTAAGATCAGATCAGGCTGAATCTCAACTGCCTTTTGTAAACAATCTTGACCATCCACGGCTTCAAAAATGTTCAAGTCGAACGGTTTGAGTAATTCTTGTAAGAAAGACCGATTAATCGCATTATCATCAACAATGAGAAGCGTTTGCTGTTGTCCTTTTACGCCAATGAGTCGGCGATCGCTTAATGGATTCGAGGCTTGTTCTTGGGACACATCAGACAATTCTAAATCGAACCAAAATATACTGCCTTGATCCAAAATACTACTAACCTGAATCGTGCTACCCATCAATTGAACCAACTTCTGGCTGATAGCCAATCCCAATCCAGTTCCTTCAACAGCATGAGTGCGATCGCTTACTTGATGGAAGGGTAAAAAGATTTCGCTTAATTGTTGCGGATCGATGCCAATTCCTGTATCTTCGACTTGAAAACGAATCCTGCGAGTTGGAGAAGTGTTGCTCCTTCGCTTCCTAGAGGATGATTTTGATTGATCTTCCCCATCTTCTTCATTAACCTCAATGTCCAGATCACCAACTGTAAACGTCACGCTAC
>CAZNNK010001419.1:0-1534 GCA_964574085.1 uncultured Coleofasciculus sp. | reverse complement strand
GGTCATGGCAGAACTGGGACAAGACCCACAAGCGCCTTGTAGCCGCAGTTTCACAATCGGACCGTCGATTTCAACTAAATCAACGTTACCGCCATCCGCCATCAGGTAAGGACGCAATTCATCGAGGACGGCTTCGACGTTTTCCGAGGTTAATGCTAAGGGGGGAGATAGTGTTTGAGCCATAATTCACCGAGTTTGACAGCACAACTACGTCAATCCTAGCGTTCTTTGAGAATTTTGAATGGTTGTCATGCCATAGCACAAGGCAGAAGGCAGAAGAGTCCTTACTGGTACCTTCTCGTTTCAGCCGTCAAGAACGTCCTCATCTTTAGGTTGACAGGTATACCTTAAATTTGAATAAAATTTGGTGTAGCTTGATACCAAACAATTCGCGATCGCAGCCATTGCTCGTTGATTTGACCAAGATTCAGTGCAATGAGATTTTACAAAAACGCATTTTCCTGTGCAGAAAAGACCCATGCCTGTGCTACTCTACCATAGGCTATAGGTATATAATATTACCATGTTATCGACAGGTTATAGGTTACTTCAATATGTCTCTTCATACCTAAGTCTGTAACTGCCACCAAATGCTCAAAAAAAGCATCAACCTCATCTATAGCTTTAGCTGTGAGCCGGATTTTTCCAGTGGGTGATTGAGTCCAAGTAAACGCAGGAATACTAAAACCATGGGCAAAACTATGGCGTACCCGTAAAATTTCATTCAATCTCAATCGAACAGCAACTGAGTTCAACTGTCTGGCTGTCCAGACCCAATCATTAATAGGATCATAACCTGTACATCCAACTAATAGGTTTCGTGTATTATCCCAATTAGGTGTATTAAATCTTTCTAGTGCTTGATATGCTTTCCCTCTAGCTATTGTGTGTACAGCGAAAAATTTAGTATTGAGAGGGTCTGAAGTGACATCAAAAAAGTTGCGAACCAGGTCGTTTATATACGCATCCCACCCAGCAACAAATGCGGCTAAAGCAGAGTGATAATAAACTTGAGTTTGCTCACGAGATATTGGTCGCAAGCGGATATCTGTGGCAGTTTTTCGTAATAGTCGAGCCTTTGTCGATGCAAGTTTATATTTGACGGCTGCTGGTGATGACACTGTAGATTCCTAGAGACAGTCTACAAATTCTTTAAGTGCCTCCTTGTATCTTTCCAATGGACCTGAATTTAACTGCACACGTTCACCGACAATATTTTTGGGACCTGGTTTAAGTTTGTGCAGGGGTGTACCACTATGAGCGGCAACGACACAAGCACTATGATAATCGGGAATTTCGATGAAACTGTTACTTGGCGATTCTTTGGGAGTTGTAAAAATATGACGATGTTTCCGGTGTATACTATCCATCGTGTGCTTAATGGTCTTGTTTACGGCTTCAAAAGCTTTACTGGCTTTTCCTTCATACAAAGTGACTCGGTTACTTACAAATGTATGTAACTTTGGGACTGATACATATTCCTCCATCGCACGTTTTGCAAAACTAATTTTTGCATAGGGTGCTAGAGCTGGAT
>CAZNNK010001418.1:0-1538 GCA_964574085.1 uncultured Coleofasciculus sp. | reverse complement strand
ATAGAGGTCAATGATGTATTGTTCACGCTGGGTAATCGGGCGGGGTTTGTGGGGTCCAGTGGGATTATAGCGTCCGGTTGGGGTACATACCAATGGAGGCTCTATTCCATGATCCGAATCGGTGGGATAAGGGTAGGGGTTGTAATCATCTTCATGGGAATTGTTGAGTGTTGATTGTGTAGGGGCGGGTTGAGGAACAAACTGGAATTGTTTTACCCAATTTGGTGGCAAAACCCGCCCATTTTCTTGCTTTACCTCCTCCATTTCTTGACTATGACGCAGAGTATTTAAGGTACCCGCAATGAGTTTACCTGTGAGGCTTTCGGTCAATTGCTGGATCAATAATGTCGCGATCGCCTGGGCTTCAGCATCCGTCAGGTGCATTTGGGTTGCATCGAAGTCAATGTCGCTGTAGTGCTTGATCAACCAGAGGAGTTGGGTAATGCCTAATTCCGCTAATGCTTGCTGGGTAAGGGTTTCATGAGTGCGATCGGTGTCAAGTTTAGGGGGTAGATGTGTCATGAGGTTCTGCTCCTTCTGTAATTTTTAAGGTATTAGTTTTTTGTAATAATGTTATAACAAAACAAATAAAATAAAAACCCCTTTGTCTCAAAAAAAGGGATCTAAAGGAAATTATTGGAGCGAAAAAACGTAGGGGCGCACCGACGTGCGCCCATTAAACCACCGACGTGCGCCCAGTTTAAACATCAAATCTATTCCACAATTTTAGCTGTATCAGTCCAGTTGATTAGATAACTTGGTGGGTTACGGCGGATCGCGAATTAAAAGGTTTATTTTCCCAATTGAATACCGCCTAACCCACCCTACTGGCTACTAATACCTAATTTAAATACATGACAGCTTATGAGCATTCAATTTGAATTTCAAGCTACCGCTCCACCCTTGCGATGGGACGAAGCTGGGGGTATCCGTATCAGTCAGAGCCGAGTAACCCTTGACAGCTTACTTGCTGCCTATCACACTGGCTCTACTCCCGAAGAAATTGCTCTCCAGTACGATGTGCTTAGCCTGTCAGAGATTTATGCAACTATCGCTTACTACCTCACCCATCGCCAGCAGATTGATAACTACTTGGAGCAGCGTCGCCAAAATGCTCAACAGTACAGACAAAAATTGACTCAAGACAATAACTTGGTTAATCTCCGAGAACGTCTTTTGGCTCGTCATCAATCCCAAGTAAGTTGATATCAAATGCGTCTTTTGACAAATCCTTGATGATTTGGAACTCTTTATTTTGTGCAGCCAGCTTGGAGAATACGACGATCAGATTATTTTTATTCCTTTTTCGTGATCGACTAATTAAAAGGGATAACTTGGTGGGTTACGGCGGATAAGTAACTAAATGGTTTATTTTCCTAATTGAATACCGCCTAACCCACCCTACTTGTTATTACTCTGACAATGTATCGGATTTTGCCAACCCGGATGAGGGGTAACATTAGGCGCTTCGGCGGTGAGAACGATTGTTCCATCGGGTAATTTTAGGAAGCCTTGGGCTTCAATGATTGGGGTTGAAC
>CAZNNK010001417.1:0-1539 GCA_964574085.1 uncultured Coleofasciculus sp. | reverse complement strand
GAGGGGGAGATGGGGTGAGGGGTGAGGGGGAGAAGTTTTTATGATGAGTGAGACAGCCGTACCCCTACTGATGCGACGGGCTTCCTCTATCTCCAGACGTAAATGTTGCAAACTTAAAATAAACTTAACACAATGAAATTATTCTTTTAATATTGATAGGCGATGACGACCACTGACGAACTAAAATCCCGACCCTTACCTCCCGGTCATTTCGGTTTACCGTTGATTGGGGAAACCATCCAATTTTTCCGTGATCCCGACTTTGCCCAGAAGCGTCATCAAAAATATGGGTCGATATTCAAGACCAAGTTATTTGGGCGTCCCACGGTGATGATTAGTGGTTCCGAGGCGAATCGCTTTGTCCTCACCCATGAGAACCAGTACTTTACCAGCACCTTCCCCCCCAGCACAAAAATACTCTTGGGACCTGCTTCTCTAGCGGTACAGGGCGGTTCAAACCATCTGCAACGACGTAAAATACTCTCCCAAGCCTTTCAACCTAGGGCATTAGCAGGATATTTGACCGCGATGACAGAGATTGCCCAGGGTTATCTACATAAATGGGAGGATCTGGGTACATTTACATGGTATCCAGAATTGAGAAAGTTGACCTTTGACATCGCCTGCAAATTGTTGGTGGGACTAGACGCTGCCTCAGACAAGAATCTGGGACAATGGTTTGAAGAGTGGTGTAAAGGGTTGTTTAGCATCGCCTTACCCTTACCGTGGACGAAATTTGGTCGTGCGTTGCATTGCCGCAAGCAACTACTCAATCAGATTGAGCAGATTATCCGCCAACGCCAACAATCCAGCAATCCTGGTCAAGATGCATTGGGACTGCTATTGCAAGCGCGGGATGAACAGGGGAATAGTCTGAGTTTAGAGGAACTCAAAGACCAAATCTTGTTGTTACTCTTCGCGGGTCATGAAACGTTAACATCGGCACTGGCATCTACTTGTCTTCTCTTAGCCCAGCATCCCGATAGTTTAGCCGCCATCCGCGCCGAACAACAGCAACTGAATCTGCAACGTCCATGGACAATGGAAGATTTAAAGCAGATGACCTATCTCGAACAAGTTCTCAAGGAAGTCATGCGCCTAATTCCCCCTGTTGGTGGTGGGTTTCGGGAAGTGATTCAATCCTGCGAGTTGAACGGCTATCAGCTACCAAAAGGATGGTCAGTTCAATATCAAATTAGCAGAACCCATCAGGATAGCGATACGTATACGCAACCGGAACAATTTGACCCAGAACGGTTTAACCCTCAACGGGCGGAGGATAAATCCAAACCCTTTAGTTATGTTCCCTTTGGCGGTGGGGTGCGCGAATGTTTAGGGCGAGAGTTTGCCAAATTGGAGATGAAATTATTTACCGCATTGTTAGTGCGCGATTATCAGTGGGAACTACTTCCGGAACAGAATCTGGACATGGTTGTAGTACCGACACCCCATCCCCGCGATGGTTTGCGGGTTAAGTTTTGGCGGCGAGAGATTGAAAATTAGGTCTTTGTCACATAGTCACGTAGGGTGGGTTAGGCG
>CAZNNK010001416.1:0-1541 GCA_964574085.1 uncultured Coleofasciculus sp. | reverse complement strand
AATGGCTAGAATACTTTGGGTATAAGTATGGGAAAGTAACGGTAGCTGTTCCTCCACACTACACCTCCCAAGACTGCCCAAAATGTCATCATCGGGTCAAAAAATCCCTATCTCAACGAACCCATGTTTGTGGAAACTGTGGATACATTGAAGACAGGGATATCGCAGCCAGTTTAAACATCCTTCAAAAAGGATTGAGTACGGTAGGGCATACCGGAACTTACGCTTGGGGAGACCTGCCCTCTTGGGCGATTGGAGCAATCCTGTCGTTTAACGGTGGGTCTATGAAGAAGGTATCCCCGCGTCCCTTCGCTTCGCTCGAGGGCAAGCTTTAGACCGGAGAGTGTCAACGATGAAATTAACGCTATCCCGCCTATACAATCTGTTGCTGACTGCTTGCGATGATCTGCGCGGTAGTATGGATGCCAGCGAGTACAAAGAGTATGTCTTTGGAATGTTGTTCTTGAAGCGAGCGAGCGATCTCTTTGACCAACGCAGTGGGGAGTTACACGCAGAGTTAGCAGCTAGAGGCATGGCTGAAGAAGATATCGAGGTGGAGTTAGAAGACTCCGATAATTACTCTGGCAAATACTTCTATGTGCCACCTCGCGCCCGCTGGAATGAAGGCTGGGAGGAAGAGGGAGTTAACAATAATGGTCAGCGTCAAATCGTCAAGCATCCAGCTCTCAAACACGTTAAAAACAATGTCGGTACGACTCTCAATAAAGCTTTAGAGGCGATCGAAGATGCCAACCCGGATGTACTGGAAGATGTACTTAAGGGTATTAACTTCAACCGCAAAATCGGGCAGCGAACGCTGGATGACGATACATTGTCTGATTTTTTGCAGAACTTTGAGAAGATTCCTTTAAAAGACAGCGATTTTGAGTTTCCCGATCTGTTGGGGGCGGCTTACGAGTGGCTGATTAAATACTTTGCTGACTCTGCGGGGAAAAAGGCGGGAGAATTTTATACCCCGGCGGAGGTGGTGCGGGTTTGCGTCGAAATTTGTGACCCAGAGGAGGGTATGCGGGTCTATGACCCTACTGTCGGCTCAGGCGGGATGCTGATTCAAATGCGGGACTACCTGCGGGAAAAGGGGAGGAATGCGGAGGAGTTGGCGCTATTCGGTCAGGAAAAAATGGGGACAACCTGGTCTATCTGCAAGATGAATATGCTGTTGCATGGCATTTCCCATGCGGATATTCGTCAAGCGGATACTATCCGTGAACCCCAGCACTTAGACGAAAATAACGAACTCAAGCGCTTTGATCGCGTCTTAGCCAATCCCCCCTTTAGCCAGAACTATATTAAAAAAGATCTGGTATTTACCGGACGCTTCCCGGTGATGATGCCGGAAAAGGGCAAAAAGGCTGATCTGATGTTTGTGCAGCACATGCTGGCGGTGTTGAAGCATGATGGTCGTTTAGCAACAGTCATGCCCCACGGTGTACTATTTCGAGGGGGAGAGGAGCAGGAAGCCCGCAAATTCTTTATCAATCACGGATATCTAGTGGCGATTATTGGTTTGCCCAGTAATC
>CAZNNK010001415.1:0-1542 GCA_964574085.1 uncultured Coleofasciculus sp. | reverse complement strand
CTATTGACAAGAGTGACTTGGAAAGTTGACTCGAAAAACGGATCACTAACAGATAAAGTCCCACTCCCATTAGGAAATGGCTCGAACTGAGACTCAACAAAATCAAATCCAAAAGAAATCACAGGTTGTAGTATATCAACATTCAGATCTTCTACTCCGTTGAGGGCAAGATCAATACCAGGAAGATATTTAGTGTGATTGGTATGTAGATTTAGGGTATTCAATCCAGTTGGTGTGAATGTCAAGTTTTCATGGGAAAAACTTGATAAAGTACTTCCTAAGTTGGGGAAGGGTGATGTTCCTACTGCACCCGTCTCGTCAAGGAAAGTTGTTTTATCATCGTATACAGTCACACTAGCAGCATTAGTAGGAAGAGTATAACTTGCTCCCATCGCCATCACAGTTGCAGCTAAAGCTATTGATAGTTTGTTCATTACTAATTCTCTTCTTTTGAACAGCTTCTACTGATTACTCGTAAGAAGAGAGTTGGTTTTATGTCAAATAGTTGTTTTTTTAACAAACCTTTACATAGGGCTTGCTGAATAAGTCTTGTGGTGGGGGAAGAGGCAGTGGTTCGACAGGATCACCAACCACACAGAATCGTTGTCCTGCAAGTGTCTCTCTCGCTATAGCGGTAGTTTCAGCCTCCTCGTGCCTATTGCCAAAAAGCAATGTACAGTGCTACGCGAAGCGTGAATAGGGAATTAATAAAATTCGGTAAAAAGGTAACAGGCAACAAGCAACAGAGAAATATTTTAACTTTTATTGCCCGGAAGGGGGAGTATTCAAAGCCTCTCTCCTTGCAGGAGAGAGGTTTTTAAGCCAACCCCCGCAGCAGTGATTGCACTAATAACTGAAAGTGAGTCGGTTCATGAGTTGCCATAACTGAAATGCGAATCCGACTGGTGGGAACCGTAGGAGGACGAATCGCTGGGGCAAAAATACCTGCTTCTTTTAGCTGTTGTGCCATGTTCAAAACATCTTTGACATTAGGAAATTGAAGGCACAGAATTGGCGATTCAGATGGCAATACATTCAGCCCAGATAACTTTTGCTGAATCAAAGACTTGAGCATTTCGACATTCTGCCAGAGTCTAGCGCGACGTTGCGGTTCTTCTTGAACAATGTCAATCGCCGTTAACGCCGCCGCCGTATCAGCCGGAGATAATCCAGTAGTATAAATCCAGCTAGGGGCGCGATTTCTCAGGAAATCAATTAGAGTCGCTGAACCCGCAATATATCCCCCCAAACTTCCCAATGCTTTACTCAACGTTCCCATTTGAATTAAGGGCTGTTCTGTACAGCCAAAATGTTCCACACAACCTGCACCAGTAACACCTAAAACCCCCGTCGCGTGGGCTTCATCAACCAGTACCATGCTGTTAAATTGATCCGCTAGTGAGAGAATATCTGGCAACGGACATAAATCCCCATCCATACTAAAAACGCTATCAGTCGCAATGAGACAACGACGGTAATTAGGGCGATGGTGAACCAGTTGATGCTTTAAGTCTTCCATATCCCTGTGGCTATAGTTGATTA
>CAZNNK010001414.1:0-1546 GCA_964574085.1 uncultured Coleofasciculus sp. | reverse complement strand
GGGTTTGCTCAGTGGTTAGAGGGGTATGTGGAGAAAAAAGTTGAAGCGGAAATGATCAGTAGTCGCCTCCCCGCTTACTTTGTTTTTGCCTTAAATGACCAATGGGTTGAGCGTTCCCAAGATTATATTGCCTTAAAAGAAGTTCTGGATACACCCTTTACTCAAGCCACAAGACGAGAACAGGGATGGTTACGGTATCGCGCACGGCTGCAAAAGCGGGTAGATGAACCAATATTTTGGGAAGCGTTCAGCCTCAAACAAGTTTATGTGCCATTACGCGCCTATTATGAGCGAGAGGTGGCGGGACAATCAGAGCGAAAATTAGAACGAGGAATTAGTGAAAGTAAAGACAATGAGCGAGTTATTGTAGATCTCAATAGTGAACTGGAAACCTGGTTACAGAATGCTGAAGCCGATGATGCGATTCGCTTAATCAGTGGACAACCCGGAAGTGGTAAGTCTTCCTTTGCCAAAATCTTTGCCGCACAACAGGCGGAAAAGGGAGAAATTCCAGTTCTGTTTATTCCCCTCCACTTATTTAAATTATCAGATGACTTGGTAAAAGCGGTAGGGGAGTTTGTCCAGCAGGTTGAAAAGTTTTTATCTCACAATCCCTTGGACAGAGAAAATGGGGAATCGCGATTATTGATTATCTTTGATGGCTTAGATGAGCTATCGATGCAGGGTAAAATTGCCGAACAAGCGGCTAAAGAGTTTGTCGAAGAAGTCCGGCGCGAAGTTGACCGATTTAATTATCAGCATCTTCGCTTACAGGTTTTGATTACGGGACGGGAAGTTGTGGTACAGGCGAACCGCAGCAAGTTTCGCCAACCGTGTCAACTTCTGTATATTCTGCCCTATTTTGTGACTGATAAAGAAAGCGATCGCCAAAAATATATTGATGATCAAAATTTGCTTGAGGAAGATCAACGCCAGCTTTGGTGGCAATCTTATGGTCAGGCAAAAGGTAAGCAGTATGATGGTTTACCGCCAGAATTAGATAAAGATAATTTGGTTGAAATTACAGCACAACCATTATTGAATTATTTAGTAGCATTAAGCCTTGAACGGGATAAGCTGCGATTCTCAAAAGATACGAATCTGAATGAAATCTATGCTGATTTGCTGGATGCTGTTTACGAGCGAGGGTATGAAGGCACGAACAGACAACATCGTGCGATTGAAGAGATAACAAAAGAAGAATTTATCGGTATTTTAGAAGAAATTGCCCTCGCTTGCTGGCATGGAGATGGTAGGACAACCAGTGTAAAAGAAATTGAGGATCATTGCGATAATAGTGGGTTAAGACAGATTTTAGATCGCTTTCAAGCTACCTTACAAGAAGACTCAAGAGCCAGTATCACTCGTTTGCTGACTGCTTTTTACTTTCGCGAAAGTGGAGAGATCCGGAATAGCGAGAAAACCTTTGAGTTTACCCATAAAAGCTTTGGGGAATATCTGACAGCAAAACGTATTGTTGAAGGAGTTCGACTCATCCATGAAGTTTTAGAAGAACGTAAGCGTAATTTTCGAAATGGTTGTGATG
>CAZNNK010001413.1:0-1553 GCA_964574085.1 uncultured Coleofasciculus sp. | reverse complement strand
CGATAACGACGGGCAATTCGCATAATTCCTGCTGGCGCCGGTCCTAATATCTCATACCTGGAACCCGCCTGACTCAACCAATCCGCTAACATCTCCGCCGCCTTCTCAACCTCCATTTCTTCCAATCCACTCAACCGCAACAAAATCAAATGCCCGTAAGGGGGATAATTCAACGATTCCCGTTGTGCTAATTCCGCTTTAGTAAATACCTCATACCCGTGAGTTTTTACCGCCTGAATCACTGGATGCTGGGGCGAATAGGTCTGGACAATCACCTGACCGGGTTCATCCCCCCGACCCGCCCGACCTGCAACTTGGGTTAAGGTTTGAAAGGCGCGTTCGGCTGCCCGATAATCGGATAAGTGTAATAGTCCATCAGCAGCAACGACCCCAACTAAGGTGACTCCCGCTAGATCTAATCCCTTGGTTAACATTTGCGTCCCGATTAATACGTCCGCTTCCCCATTGGCAAACTGAGTTAACAGGGTTCGATGCGCCCCCTTGGTACGGGTGGTATCACTATCAAAGCGAATCACCCGTAAATCAGGAAACGCCTTAGCCAACTCCTGAGTCACCCGCTGTGTACCACTACCAAAAAACTTAAGATACGGTGAACCACATTCGGGACAACTATTAGGATGGGCGGTGGTGTAGTTGCAATAGTGACAACGTAAGAGTTGATGCGCCCCCTCGTGGGCATAGTGATAGGACAGGGACACATCACAGTCCGGGCATTCAATTACATATCCACAACTGCGACAGGAAACAAACGTACTATGTCCGCGACGGGGAATAAATAAAATCCCTTGTCGCTGCTTTTGTTTCAACTGCTGTAACCCATCTTGGAGAGAACGGCTAAAAATAGAACGATTCCCCTGCTTGAACTCCTGTCTCATATCCACGATTTCCACAGGAGGTAAGGGACGGGATTGGATGCGTTCGGGTAATGAAAGGTAATAGGTTTTACATGGCGCGTCTGGGTTGCGGTTTGCGGGTTGATCGTTGACAGACACCCAGGTTTCTAAAGATGGGGTAGCTGAACCTAAAACGAGAGGACAATTTTCCAGTTCCGCCCGCCACTGGGCAACGGTACGGGCATGATAGGTGGGAGGAAGACTGTCTTGCTTGAAACTGGAGTCGTGTTCTTCATCTAATATAATTAGACCCAATTTGGGTAACGGCACAAAAATGGCTGATCGCGTCCCGATAACGACCTGGGGTTCACCACTTAAGACTTGTCGCCAGGTGTCATACCGTTCGCCATGGGATAACCCACTGTGATACACATTCACTTTTTTACCAAAGCGGGCGCGGAATCGGTCGGTGAGTTGCGGGGTCAGCCCAATCTCTGGAACTAATACCAGGGCAGATTTTCCCGCCCTTAACAACGGCGCGATCGCTTGCAGATAAACCTCGGTTTTCCCGGAACCCGTTACCCCATGCAATAGCACTTGGCTAAACCCATCTAGACGCTGAATCGTTTGCAAAGCATCAGTTTGCTTTTCTGTCAATACCTTGGCGCGATCATCTGCCACATTTGGCTGATCCAGGGT
>CAZNNK010001412.1:0-1554 GCA_964574085.1 uncultured Coleofasciculus sp. | reverse complement strand
AGTCAGCATGATGTTCTAAGCTGTTGCCAAGCATCTCTTTATACCGTTGAGCAACAATCACCTGGGTTGCTCGATATCCATTTCGATAAAGGTGTTCAAGCGCCTCAGCGATTTCAAAGCGTAGGGTATCGGGATGAATATGCTGACGATACCATTGACCTTCCCATTGATGCCAGCATCGCCCCGACTGAACATGAACTAATTCCCCTGTATTGGGGTTGGCTTCAAAAGCTCCATGCTCAGGGCAAACGTAAGAGTCTGTGAGTAACAAGGCTGGAATTGGTTGATGGCACTGAGGACATCGAATCTCTGTGCCGAATATGGGATAGTCCGAAAGGATAGGAGTCATACCAGGTGTCATCACAAAAATTGTTCCTTTCCACTAGAGAATTGAAAGCTATGGGGGTACCTCTTCAAAAACGATGCCAACGGGTTTGTCCGTTGGGCTGATCAATCAAGGTAATGCCTGCTGCTTGCAGTTGATTACGGATGCGATCGCTCTCGACATAGCGTTTTTCTTGGCGTGCTTGGTGCCGTTGTTGCAGTAGCGATTCAATCCAATTCACATTAATCTCTGGTACAGGTAAGGTTTCGGCTTGAACCTCTAAACCCAACACCCCAGCAAGCTGTATCAACGTCTGCGATAAAGCACGTAACTGCACATCCTCAAGTTCCTGAGACCCTTGATAGCAACGCTGATTAAACTCTCGTTTTAGGGATTTTGCCAACTCAAACAACACCGCTAATCCAGCCGCCGTATTAAAGTCATCATCCATTGCCGCTTGAAAACGGGCGATACGTGCTGTGCACACGCTACGCGAACGCTGTGAGTCCAATTCATCAAGAATCGCAGCTTGTGGCGATAGATTGCATTGCTGCCAATCTAAATTCAGCGCATCTTTGAGGGTTTGCCAGCCATGAACAGCGGCGGTAATGGCTGATGCCGTAAAATCTAAGGGCTTACGATAATGAGCTTGCAAAACGAATAGCCTGACGACCATTGGGTCGATCGGCTGCGGATACTCTGACCATTTACCGTCTAACAAATCTCGAATGGTGGTAAAGTTGCCTAAGGATTTAGACATCTTCTCCCCATTCACTGTCACCATGCCATTGTGTAGCCAGTATCGAGCCAAGGGCTTACCTGTTAGCACTTCTGATTGAGCGATTTCATTTTCATGGTGGGGAAACACCAAATCGCCCCCACCACCATGAATATCAATCGTTTCACCCAATCGGGCACGAATCATTGCCGAGCATTCAATATGCCACCCAGGTCGTCCTTTACCCCAAAGAGAATCCCAAGCAGGCTCCCCTGGTTTGGCAGCTTTCCACAGTGCAAAATCAAAAGGGTCTTGTTTTTTGTCCTCTGGTTCGCCTGGGTCAATGCGTCCACCTGCCCCAGCTTGCATCTGCTCTCTTTTTCGTCCAGAGAGTTTGCCATACTCGGAAAACTGCTGCACGTAGTAGTAAACATCACCAACCACGGCGTAAGCATATCCTTTGCTTTCCAGTGCTTGGATGAGATGAACAATCGCTGGGATATGTTGGGTG
>CAZNNK010001411.1:0-1558 GCA_964574085.1 uncultured Coleofasciculus sp. | reverse complement strand
TTTCAAGCAGAAGACGGCATACGAGATCTAGTACGGTCTCGTGGGCTCGGAGGATGTGTATAAGAGACATGAGGGGAACAAGTGCGAACGCCATTGGGTTGGGTTGAAGGGAAGAGAGTGCGATCGCCTTTGGGTTAGGTTGAGGGAATAGAGTGTGATCGTAATGCCTTTGACTATTAAATAAAATGAGAAAAGACTCAATTATCACCGCACTCCGCGCACAAAACCATGGCACTCACCACCACCGAGTACAAATACATTCAACTTGATGAGCGCAATGTTCCCATCATCGCCGGAACCACGATGAAAGTTGTGGAACTGATCACATCAGCTAAAGCTTACCACTGGACTCCCGAAGAACTACACACCAACTATCCCCATGTCTCCCTGAGTAAAATCTATTCAGCCTTAGCCTATTACTGGGATCATAAACAGGAACTTGACGCCGATATCGAGCGACGTTATCAATTTGCCGAACAACTCCGACAGGAAGCAGGAGAATCTCCCATTGCCCAAAAATTGCGAGCAAAGGGGCTATTGTAGTGAGTATTGCTCTTTATATGGATGAACAAGTCCCCAAACCCATTACAGTTGGGTTACGTCAACGAGGCGTAGATGTTTTGACGACTCAAGAAGACAAGCGCACAGGAGTCCCTGATCCGATTTTACTTGACCGCGCCGCAGAACTTGGGCGGGTTATTTTCTCTCAAGACGATGACTTTCTTGGCAGTTGCTCATCGGCGTCAGGTAGAGGGGATAAATTTTGCAGGCGTTATTTATGCTCATCAGCGGAACGTTTCTATTGGAGACTGTGTGCGAGATTTAGAACCGATCGCTAAAGCCTGCGAACCTGGAGATTGTAGCAACCGAGTCCACTATCTTCCTCTGTAAACTTGTGCCGAAGGCGATCGCGTTTGGGTTGGGTTGAAAGGAAAGAGTGCGATCGCGTGTTGATTAGATTGAGGAGATGGGATGGGATTCGCGATCGTATATTGAGTTTAATATAACAATAATTGGGCGATACGTTTGTCAGAGGGCGCAACGTTTGTAACAGGGCGCACGTCGGTGCGCCCCTACAGGCGGACACATTTTTCCATGATAAAAGTATACCAGAAAAAAGGCGCGATCGCTCTTTGGGTTGAGGGGAGGAAGTGCGATCGCATAACTTGTAAAATGGGTTTCGTTCCTAGTAACATTGACTTATTTCCCAAAGTCTTTAGAAGTCAGGGAAAGTCCAGGATTCAAATCATTAAAAAACTTGGCTAGAGATTTGGCTTGAGCTTTGCTCACCCCCCTTTCACCATTAATAATCTCCCTGACAAGCTCAAGAGAACCAAAAATCTCCACTAAAGTAGCAGGCTGCACATCAAACTCGTGCATTAGAGACTCCATTGTCGCCACAATAGTAGACTCACCCATCGGATAATGTTGAGCCTCGTAAGTCTCAATGAGAAAAACCAACAAATCAAAAAGCATTGTTTCCGCCTCTGTCAACTCACCCGACATCATCCCCTCTACGACACACAATGCTCTCTGATACTCTTCCTCAGTTTTAATT
>CAZNNK010001410.1:0-1559 GCA_964574085.1 uncultured Coleofasciculus sp. | reverse complement strand
TCCACGCGATCGCAAATGCTGTACAGCAGGATCAAAGGAACCCACTCCTGGTAGTACCACTGCATCCGCCTGTTCAATCTCAACTGCGACATCCGTTATCTTGGTTGTTGCACCTGCATTCTCCAACCCTTTACAAGCCGAGTGCAGATTCCCCATATCGTAATCGACCACCGCAATGATTGGCATGAACCGATTCCTCGTTATTTTTGTGGTTAAATCTTTATTTTAATGAGTTCGGTGCTAATCGATAATGTCAACAACTATCCTTTTGACATCCTTTCAAACCTGGTTACCTCATCAGAAATCCAATGCGTCCGATGATTTACTCCTCAAACTCCAGGCTGAGAATGACCCGTTCCCGGATCAAGCCATATCCTTGACTTATCTGAGACAGCTACCCGTGGACGTATTTCCCGCCAGCGATTTAGCGATCGCGCAAATTGAACACCTGCAACCGGATGTGGTGATCTGTTGCGGTATGGCGGAATCCCGTTCCCGATTAACCGTAGAAGCTGGGGCAACGCCGCGATACCTGGTTGCTCAAGTGTATTGGCTCATTTATTATATCGTTCTTCGGCAAATATTCAGTCTGAAAGGGTTGTCCTATTGTCTTCCCGCTTTCTTTGGCAATGATACATCTTTCGAGACTCACTTCCTCAAAACTGCTGTAGACTTAGAGAAATTAGTCGAGGGATTAACCGACACTGAGATTAGTCATGATGCGGGTAAATTTGTCTGTGAAGGACTCTATTATCAGCTATTACGCTATTTTCAGGATTATTCGCCAACAACGGACTGCATCTTTGTCCACGTTCCCGTACTAACATCTGAAAATCTATCCACAATTCTGACCGACTTTCGCCTAATTATTTCCCGAATCGCCCTTTGGTCAACAATTCAACGCCAAAGCCGAAGACGAGACGCAACGACGGCAGCTTAAAGACAAAGGCAATATTGATTCCTTCTGCTTTAATGGAGTTTTTGTAGGTTGGGTAGAGCGATAGCGAAACCCAACAGCTTAAGTTGACCCTTGAAAACGGCACACTCAGACTACCTGTTTGAGTGAGTCGCAGGGGGACGACTTTGGCGAAAACTGATAATTAACAAACAGATAATCCCTAGATTAATAAAAACATCGGCAAAATTAAACACAGGAAACGGAGCAAGTCGAATATGACGAAAATCGACCAATACAGGAAACTTGACAATCGGAAACTCCAAAAAATCAACCACACAGGTTAACTGTTTTCCATTAACGATACAATCATTAAAAAATCGGTCAATTCCATTCCCCAATGCACCCCCTAAAATAAATCCATAGCCTAACTGCTCAATCGGTTTCAGCCGAGAACCAAACCATGCCAACCCGATTAAACCCAGACTCACTGCCAGTGATAGCCAACGCAGCCACACTCCGCCCTGGCTAAACAGACTAAATGCCGCCCCGGTATTCGTCACATAAGTTAAGTGAAAAATATCGGGAATCAGAGACCAACTTTCGTATAAGGCAAAATTTTGCACCACTAAATATTTAGTTAATTGATCCACAATTAAACTAA
>CAZNNK010001409.1:0-1561 GCA_964574085.1 uncultured Coleofasciculus sp. | reverse complement strand
CCTTAGCAAGGGGAGGGCAGGGGTGGGGTTCACAACTCAAATGAAAACGCTATAGTTCAATCAAAAGTGCATCTACATCTTTGCTGTGTCTAATTTTTTTCATAGCGACTCCTTCTACCTGGATACACTGTAATCACTAAACTGAGTCAATTACTGAGTCAAAGACTGAACACTTTCCCCCCAAAACCCCTCTTACGCTAAGGATAGACAGACAACAGCACACAGGAGATTACTCCGATGACTCAGACACTTGATCTCTACTCAAGTGCCTTTCCCCTCCAACAGGCGAAGGTAAAAGCTAGGGTGACGGGAAATATTTCAGGGATGGAAATTAAAGATATTGTCCAACAGGCGCTGACAACAGGTTATCTGAGTGTCGCCGATGAAAACCAATTGCGACAGCTTTTGCAGCAGAAGTTAAACGCTGATGACTTAAATGCTTTCTGGACATTACAAAATGCCGTGATGACAGGTTGTGTTAAGCAACAATCACGCGAATTGCCACATATCACGGGCATTAATTAACCCATTGCTCCAGTTTTTCCGCACAAATTCACCTAATTAACTCAACAAAGGAGAACTATCATGCCAAATCAATCCACCCATGTGTTGATTGTTGAAGACGAAAAGGGACGCAGGGTCTTCACACTGGAAGATCCTCTCTACTCCATCGGCAGAACTTCGGATGTGGATATTCGTCTGTTCTCACAATTTGTGTCTCGCCGACACGCTACCTTAGTGCGGCGAGAACGGGAGGACGGCAGTGTCTACTACCGTATTGTTGATGGTGATCTTAAAGGTAAACTCAGTGCCAAAGGACTCGCAATTAACGGTCAGAAACTTCAATCTCACGACCTTGAAGATATGGACAAAATCCTCTTCGGTTCTCAAGTTAGTGCGACGTACTACATAGTTAAGAAAGAAGAACGAGGTGGAGTGAAATATAAGACCAAGAAAACTAAATCGACCGTTCCATCCCCATCACCAAAATTAGGTGGGTTATACGTTCAATCTGAAAAAGGAAACCCGCTAGTCTTTCCCCTGAAGCATACTGACGTACAAGCCAAGGTGACGGGAAATGTCTCACGGGTAGAAGTAACACAAACCTTTGAGAATCCTTTTTCCACTCCCCTAGAAGCTACCTATATCTTCCCCTTACCCGATGAAGCGGCTGTCGATGATATGGAGATTCGCATCGGCGATCGCACAATTAAAGGTAACATCAAAAAACGCCAAGAAGCGGTAGCCATTTACGAACAAGCCAAAAAACAAGGACGCACCGCCGGATTGCTCGAACAGGAACGGGCTAATATTTTTACCCAGTCCCTGGCTAATATCCAACCCGGTGAGCAAATTGATGTGATAATTCGCTACACCGATAGCTTAAAATTTATCGGGGGAAATTACGAGTTTGTTTTTCCTATGGTTGTGGGACCTCGTTATATTCCCGGAACCACGATTGATGAAAATACGGTAGGTGGGGGTTCAGCACCTGCACCAATGACACTGAATAAAGATACCGATTTAGTGCCAGATGCGTCCCGTTTAAATGCGCCAATTC
>CAZNNK010001408.1:0-1563 GCA_964574085.1 uncultured Coleofasciculus sp. | reverse complement strand
CCTCGATGGCTTGTTGTTGGACTGTGCCTTTTCCTAGCAGTCTCAACCAGAGGGTGTCTGGGGTACGGGGGAGTTGGTGGATGACGACGATGGCTGTTCGGAACGCCTCGTGGAGAAAATAGAGTCCATTGAACCAGTTTTGTTCGTCACTGACAGCGCCAAAACTATCGAGTAAGGGGGTTGAGGCGGTGGGGGTGAGTATCCATAGTCGGGGGAGTTCACTGGGGTTCAGGGAAGTAGAGTCCCGTCTGGCGCGTCGTTCTAATTCAGCATATAGGTCAAACAGTTTAGACAGACAACTGCGAATTTGACTGGGGGTAACGGCGTTGCGAAAGGGTTCAAAGACGGCGGAGGTTGTGGCGAAGCGTCCTAAAAGTCCCAGGGAGAGGAGGTAGTCATTTGGGGAAACGGTGGGGATAAATAAAACGTCAACCTCGCGCACTTCCCCAGCAATGTTGCGACTGGTTTGAACGTTTCCGATGGGGGATAAGAGTTGCTCAAGATAATCTTTGGCAAATTGGTCGTGGGGAAATCGAGTCATTGGAGAATGGGGATAGTCTACGAGTTTAGCTGTCTATCTTACCGGAGTTGGGGAAAAGAAAGCGATCGCACTGTTTTTCACCGACACGTAGGGGTACCATCCTTGCGCCCGATAATATTGATGGGAATCGGAACAACCTGCGATCGCACGATTCAATTGACCGGAAGGGAATCGGCGAGATCGGTTCAATGCTTGTGTTATTGTTGTCATTATTAGGAGGCGCGGCTTTCCTCTCCCCATAAGAAACATAGAGGAGGTATCCAGCCGCAAAAAATAGATGAAGACAGCCAAATTATTAATTAATGATGATAATCAGACGGTTATATTACCCAAAGAGTTCCAATTCCAGGATGACGAAGTTTATATTAAAAAAATTGGCAATGTACTGATTTTGATTCCTAAAGATAATCCTTGGCAAACGTTAAGAGAAAGCTTAAATCTCTTTTCGGATGACTTTATGGAGAATCGGGAACAGCCTAACCTGGAAATTAGAGAACTATGGCAATAAGATTTTTGCTGGATACCAATATTTGCATCTACATTATCAGACAAAAACCCGCCAACGTCCTCGAAAAGTTTCAAAGCCTCAGTCCATCTGATATTGGCGTATCATCTATTACAGTGGCTGAACTGGAGTATGGAGCCTACAAAAGTCAGCGTCAAGAACAAAACAGGGCGGCGTTGAGTCAGTTTCTAATGATGCTGGAAATTTTACCTTTTGATGCTAAAGCAACACAGACTTATGGTAAAATGCGAGCCGAATTAGAAAAAATGGGTATTGTAATTGGTGCAATGGATTTACTGATTGCATCCCAAGCACTTGATCGTGGCATCACTTTAGTTACCAATAACGTGAGAGAATTTTCCCGCATTCCCGGCTTGACTTGGGAAAACTGGGTAGTATGACTGGCGGATCAGCTTGGCGCGATCGCACGATTCAATTGACCGGAATAGAACAAGCGATCCCTGTAGGGGCGACCCGCCTGCATCAATGAACAACTCCAATCCATTTAATTGGATCG
>CAZNNK010001407.1:0-1566 GCA_964574085.1 uncultured Coleofasciculus sp. | reverse complement strand
TAAACCCGCCCCTACAATTGTCCCTAAACCCGCCCCTACAATTGTCCCTAAACCTGCCCCTACAATTGGCTGATGAATTACGACAAAATTGATCCAAAATATTATCATACAAAACTTTATCTGAGTCCTGAAAAAGATGAACTCTTTGAAAAAGGAGTGTGGCCCAAGCCGTTTGTTTTTAACCAGGATGTGGTTAATGTCTTCGATAATATGATATCCCGTTCCGTCCCTCTGTATCGAGAGGTGCTAACCTGTGCCGCTCATTGGGCGAGAGAGTATTATCAACCGGGAACGCGGATTATTGATGTGGGCTGTTCTACGGGAACATTTCTGGAACTCCTGGGGCGTTTCTTGAAGCAAAGCGCTACACTGGTTGGAATTGATGATTCTCAACCTATGCTAGAGAAAGCTGAACAAAAGTTAGTTCAAGTTAAAGAGATTCATCAAGTTGAATTTATCTGTGACAAAGCAGAAAACTGTTCTTTTGAGAATAGTAGCGTTGTCGTCATTAACTACACGTTGCAATTTTTGCCGCTACAGGTGCGTCAACTCTTGCTCCGGACTATCTACGAAGGATTGGTTCCAGGGGGTTTATTATTCGTCAGTGAAAAGGTAAAATCACCCTATCCCCAATTTCAAGAGACAATCACTCGACACTACGAAGCCTTTAAAGCGCATAATGGTTATGCCCGTACTGAAATCGAACGCAAAAAGGAAGCGCTAGAGAATGTGTTAGTGCCGTTAACAGAAGCCCAGCAGGTGCAAATGTTGTATGATAGTGGTTTTAATCAAGTCGATTCACTGATTAAATTACATAACTTTATGTCCTGGGTTGCTCTCAAGTAAGAGGTGATTTATACGCATAAATTAATTGTATTTGGATGGGAACAGAGTAGCCTGTATGAGTTATCGAGAATTTACATGGTCAAAGGCGAAACAGGATTTTGGGTTACAGACGATTGAGGGCGATCGCTTTTTTCCGGTTCTCCCTGAAGTCCAGCCTAGTTCACTTTTACAGGAAATCCTAAAGCGTAATATTCCTTGGGCTATCGCGGTTGGTAATGAAAAAGCCCGCTCTGAGGCAATTATTAATCCAATTTTGTTGGAAGTTAAACAAATATTAGAGAAGAAAATTAGTGTTTTTTCAGGAGAAGAATTCAATGTAGACCCCAAAGCTGGACTCAATGGCACTTGTGACTTTTTAGTCAGTCAATCACCGGAACAAATTGCAGTAGAAGCCCCAGTTTTGGTTGTGGTGGAAGCGAAAAAAGAAGACCTTAAGCGAGGGATGGGACAGTGTTTGGCAGAAATGGTGGCGGCGCAGCGTTTTAACCGGGCGAATCAACAAGTAATTCCCACGATTTATGGCAGTGTGAGTACAGGAACAGCTTGGCGGTTTCTCAAATTAGAGGATAGTACCGTTACGGTGGATTTGACGGATTATCCTGTTCCTCCAGTTGAACAGGTACTCAGCATTTTAGTGTGGATAGCCAGTAACAATTATGAAAAAGAAACGGATTAAATGTAGGGGTGGGTTTAGGGACAATTGTAGGGGCGGGTTTAGGG
>CAZNNK010001406.1:0-1569 GCA_964574085.1 uncultured Coleofasciculus sp. | reverse complement strand
AAATGTCCAGTTATGTCACTAATTGTCTAGATATTTACGGACTGTTAGTTAACCCTACTACTGAAGTAACAAATGTTACGATTTTCCTGCCATGCCCTTACCTATGTCACACGCTCCCATATAAAATCGGCTTGGGGAGATGTACCAATAAAGGTCTAATTATCTCCCCTTGCTTGTTAATTGTGGAGGGTTTGACAAAATGATGCGTGAGTTGAGTTGGATTGGGCTACTGCTAATCACCGCTTACTTACTTGGCTCAATTCCAACGGGATATTTAGCAGGACGTTTGGTTAAAGGAATTGATATCCGGGAAATCGGATCGGGATCAACGGGAGCGACCAATGTGTTGAGAAACCTGGGAAAAGGTCCGGCTTTAGTGGTTTTACTGATTGACGCGGCGAAAGGAGTTGGCGCTGTTGCGTTGGTGCATGGCTTCTTTGCCTTAACGGGATCATCGGTGATACCGGATACCTGGAAACCTGGGTTGGTGGCTGTTGTCGCGTTGGTGGCTATGTTGGGTCACAGTAAATCAATTTGGATTAACTTTACGGGAGGAAAATCTGCCGCTACAGGGTTAGGCGTCTTATTCGCTATGTCTTGGTTCGTCGCGTTGAGTGTGTTGGTAATCTTTATTGGGGTTGTCAGTTTCTCGCGGATTGTTTCTCTGGGTTCGATGGCGGCGGCGATCGCGGTGGCTGTTTTGATGATAGTCTTAGCTCAACCATTGCCCTATCAGATCTTTGGGGTTGTCGCGGGGCTATATGTTATTTTACGCCATCGAGCCAATATTCAGCGTCTACTCGCTGGAACTGAACCCCGTTTAGGAAAACCTGCATCACCAGAAGCGATCAGTAGTTAAACCGTTGTAGGTATGGTGTAGCTTTTCACCGCTCAGGTTAGACCGGATGTGAACTAGGATGGAGATAGTCAGTTTCCAACAACTACCGTGAACCAGTACGATCCTAAACTTGCTCAGTTTAACCTATCAGGCGTGGGCTGTTGGCTCACCCTATTAGCCACCTTTCTCCTATTGGGAACAGTGGGCTTGGGCTGGCTGGTCAACGGATTCTTAATCCTGATTGGGTTAGTCATCCTAGCACCAGTCATTGGCTGGATTGGCTTTCGCTGGTGGTTGCAGCGTAACCTGGTTGAGGATAAATGTCCTGTATGTGCCTACGAGTTTACTGGGTTTAATCGTACCGAATGCCGCTGTCCCAACTGTGGCGAATTGTTGAAAGTCGAACAGGGTCAGTTTAACCGCTTGACGCCGCCAGGTACGATTGATGTAGACGCCGTAGAGGTTTCAGCGAAGCAGCTTGAGGATTAAGTCCATTGTCAGATATACGGCTTAGCGGGTTCAAGCCATGGCGACTCAGTAGGTTAGTGGACATACACTCAACGATATTAATTTCTGTAAAGTCCCTCAAACCCTGACATAAGACGTAGCTTGCTTCTTTTCGGAAAGCGAGTATTGTAAACTTTCAACAACAATATAGTCAGATATAGTCATGTTTTGTAATATATAAACATGAAACTATCAGACTATGCCAAAAAAGCAGGAATCAGTTA
>CAZNNK010001405.1:0-1571 GCA_964574085.1 uncultured Coleofasciculus sp. | reverse complement strand
ACTACTTCACCTCAATATCGAATGTTTCTTGTCCAGACATAGCCGGATCATTCGATTTCACCGCCATCATCCATTTTCCTGTCATACCCATGTTAGTCATCACCTTGTACCGTCCCGGCTGAGTGTCAGGTTCTACCTTAGTCATAGCTGTCATTGGTTCCATGTCTTCCATCTCCATAGACAGATCGACTTGTAGATCCTCGACGGCTACAGGTTCATTAGTAGCCGGATCAATTACCTCGACGATGAATTCTGCATCGCCCATCGGCACAGTGCCATCTTCCGGAGACACCATGGTGATGATGACATCATTTTCGGCAGAGGATGCCATCGTTTCGGTTGTCGGAGCAGTCGCTGCATCGGTTTCTACTTCAGTCTCCGCTTGATTACCACTACTGCAAGCGGTGGTGAAAACGCTGATTGTCAGCACGAGCAACAGAAGTTTTTTCATGATCCTCACGTAAGTAGAATTGAACAATTTTGGAATAAAAAGGATTGCCGTTAATCTAATCAGATACGCTCATTGCATTTTTTCCTTCCCCATCTCCCCCATCTCCCAGACGCGCCATGGCACGTCTCTACATCCTCATCTCCCCCAGCTTCCTATTGCCTGATAATGTTACTTAACCGGCACCGTGAGCAGAGTTTGACCCGCATAATCGGGGTCTTTAACCTCAACCTTAATATGCCACTCTCCCGCCATGCCAAAATGAGTTTTGACCTGAAATTGTCCCGGTTTATCGGTTGGTTCCAGTTCCACCATTGTGGTCATTGGCGGCATATTCGGCATGGGCATGGTAACATCTACCGCCACATCCTTCGCGGGTAAGGGTTCCTGAGTCTGGGGGTCACGGACTTCTAGGATGAGTTCAGCCCCCCCTGACTTAAATCCCTGGGTAGGATCAGGGTTAACGATCGCAACTTCAATTTTGTCCTGACTCCTCTCACCCAGCATCGGTACAGGATCGCCTGTATCATCCACCACCGTCACTTGAGCATCGGGGACGAGACGGCTATCCCCAGAAGTAATCACGCGATCGCCCATTTTCAGCCCCTGGGTAATTTCGATGCGATCGCCACTGATCATCCCTGTCTCAACCTGACGCCGTTGCGCCTGATTGTCCTCAATCACCCACACGGAATCGGCGCCGTTGAATTCCCCCACGGCGTTTCGAGGCACCGATATTGTATTTGCCTTGCGATTGGTGAGAAGGGTCATCTCCAAAAACTGCCCAGATAACAGACGATTTTGAGGATTATCCACCACCGCTTCCACTCTCACCGTGCGGGTGTCATTGTTGGTTTGGGGGAAAATACTGGTAATCTTCCCAATTAAGGGTTGATCCGTTACTCCGGGTACTTGAGCTTGAATCGGTGTGCCAATACGAATATATCCAGCATCCTCCTGTGCTACATTCGCCTGGAGTCTTACTCGCGAATAATCCCCGATTTTTAGCACGCCCATACCGGGTTGTACGACAACACCAGGATCAACCATACGAGTTTGGACAATACCACTAATCGGGGATTGCAATTTTGTGTAACTCTGCATTACAGCCGCTGTACTCACC
>CAZNNK010001404.1:0-1572 GCA_964574085.1 uncultured Coleofasciculus sp. | reverse complement strand
CAACCTACAACCTATTCCACCATTTTAGCTGTGTCAGTCCAGTAGGACAACTTCTAATCAGAAATCGCGATTATTTTCGTGCCTAAATAGGCTAACCAACCAGGACAAAAAGATGGAATCTTGACTATCATTGTGTTCAGACAAAATTGTACCATCAGGCATAATTGCACCACTCCAATCGGCTTCCTTCAGATTAGCGGCACTCACCTCTGCACCACTCAAATTTGCTCCTTGTAAATCTGCCTGTTCCAAATTCGCCCAATTTAAATCCGCATTGCTCAAGTTAGCACATCTCAACTTAACTTGACTGAGATTAGCCCAATTCAAAACTACCCCACTCAAATTTGCCCCACTTAAATTCGCTCCTGTCAAATCTGCCCAACTGAGAATTTCTTCACTTAAATTGACACCTTGAAAATCCCGTTGTCCGGCTGCATATCGTTGTAGCAGTTCCTCCGCCGTCATTTTTATCGATCTATAGTCTCTAAATCGATGACTTTGGACATGATGGACACAAGACTCTGTAGGTTCTTTGTCAATACAGAAATAAGCAAGTTGCATACTGTTATATCCCCGATAAATGAACGTTGTAATTTTCCGTTACTTTGGGGAAAAAGTAATTGAACTAAATCTTAATAAAGGGTGAACGTGATCGCAGTTCAGGCTATACTGAAATCGGTGTTAAGCGTGACTGGAAAATCAAAGACACCTGACACAAGGCAACGCTCAGGAGTGACAAACGTCACAACGGGGAGCAGGGAAGATGGGGAAGATGGGGAAGATGAGGGAGAAGATTCCCAATGAACAATGAACCATGAACAAATGACGATCCTCCCCGTTAACTTTAAATTTCTCCACCTATTCGCCATAAAAAACCTACGCTCAACTATTAGAGGAGCGTAGGCTTCTGGCTTTATTCTTAAGGTAGTAAAATGCGCCTGGATTCAGACTCCCCTGAAATGGCTAAACTTGCCCCGACAAAGGCATGATGGTTTGGGCTTCTTGCCCTGATAGTGGAGGCTGATGAATGGGCAACTCCTTAGGCTAAAGTTTCTGGGCAGTATCCTAGTCCCATGGTGAACTGTTGGCGAAACGCTTCAATATCAGTCTTATCAGGGTTACCATGAGATACCACAGCGACTTGGTAGCGACGCATGACATCGATGGGAGATTGTCCGGTATCGAGGCTCCAAAACGCCATTTGCAAGCGCATGTCGGGTTGGAACGGAATTCCCAATTCGCGCATGAAGGCTTGGAAATCTCCATGTTGCTGAGGCGTGAGGGGATGGTTCATTTTAACTTTAATTACCCAGCCATCAATTTGATGAATCACCGTTGTATATTGAACGGGAAGCTGGATCATGGAGTGGAGGTACTCAACCACTCGCAACGTTAAACTTGCATTCGCTAAAAAATAAAGGTAATCCATAGGGCAGCTAGGAGTGGAGTCCAAGGAAGTGCTATACCTTCATTCTGACAACGGGGATCAAGAATTGGTAGGGGAAAAGCCCCCGCTATCAACTGGGGGATCATACCCAATTCCGAGGTTCTAGTCCTTGGTCTTTGGGGATT
>CAZNNK010001403.1:0-1573 GCA_964574085.1 uncultured Coleofasciculus sp. | reverse complement strand
GAACACGCCAGACGTCTCCAACGTGATTGGGGTTGAAATGGGAGGGGATGGGGAGTTGAGTATTAGTACTCATCACGAATCAATCCTGTTCACGAAAGCATCTGACAACTATACTATTGATTATTAACTCACATTCAGAGTCTGCCTCAAGACTGAGATATTGTTCTAGAGAGCATTGTTAAATTTTAGAAGCATTGGTGATAATCTCTATGGAGAAAGAATAGTTTATGAAATCAGTTGCAATTAATCAGTATGGTGGAACGGATGTCTTACAGGTTATGGACTTGCCAACTCCACCCGTCAAAACTCATGAGATATTGGTCAAAGTCCATGCTACCAGCGTTAATCCCATTGACTGGAAAATTAGACAGGGAATGTTGCAACTCTTAACAGGCTATAACTTGCCCATGATTTTGGGATTTGATATTTCTGGGGAAGTTGTAGACGTGGGAACGGCTGTGACTCGGTTTCAACCCGGTGACCAAATCTATGCCTGTCTTGATAATCTTACAGGTGGTGCTTATGCCGAATATGCGGTTGTGTCGGCAAAAGCGGCTTGTCCCAAACCGGAAAAACTCTCCCATAAAGAAGCGGCAGCTGTTCCCTTAGCTGGACTCACGGCGCTGCAAGCCTTGCGAGATGAGGGAAACCTTAAAAAGGGGTACAACGTGCTGATTAACGGCGCGTCGGGTGGTGTGGGTAGCTTGGCGGTACAAATTGCCAAGGCGTTTGCAACTCAGGTGACAGGGGTTTGTAGTGGTAAAAATAAGGAGTTTGTGGAAAACTTGGGTGCTGATCGAGTGATTGATTATACTCAGCAGGATTTTACTCAGGATACCGCCAAGTACGATATTATTTTCGATGTGGTCGGCAATCAATCGTTCTGGAATTGTCAAGACTGTTTGCAATCCAATGGTGTCTATATTACGACTCAACCCTATCCGGGTAATTTCCTGGAGAGTTTTGTCACGATGTTTATTCCCGGGAAAAAAGCTAAAGTCGTGGTTCTCAAATCCAATGGTTTGGATTTAAAGTCTCTCAAAGAACTGATTGACGATCAGAAAATTCGCCCAATTATTGCCCAAACCTATCCTCTTTCTGCTGTGGCTAAGGCGCATCAGGAGAGTGAACAGGGTCATGTTTTTGGTAAGTTGGTAATTACGGTGACAAGTTGAACGTTTTGAGCGTGTAGGGGCGGGTTTAGGGGCTTCCTTTTCGCTATTGATGATAACGTTTATGCAAAACCCGCCCTGACTTAACCCCTACTTTTCCCCATCTCCCCCTCAACCCATCACCGTAATTATGGGTATTCAACCGGACATGATATTATGGGTTTGTGCCGAAATGTTATCGGTAAAATCCGCCCCTACATGGTAATTCTTTAGAAAATGTTAATCTTTGCTTAACTTTGCTGGGCTATAACAGAAAAAATCCTCGACTCTAGTAGCATTGCAGGAGATAGTCCTTGAGTAGTCTAGGCAAGAAGCGATTAGAAACCTTATGGGCGATCGCAGGATATGCGGCGGGTGGCAGTACGGCTTGTGCGGCGCCAACTCCCTGTGCGGAGATACCG
>CAZNNK010001402.1:0-1574 GCA_964574085.1 uncultured Coleofasciculus sp. | reverse complement strand
ATCTAATAGTTTATGACCTCTTGCTTGACTCGTTGATACTCGGATTCAATTTGGGCAACGAGTTCACATAAGCCTGTTGTCACTTGAGACTGGCTTAAATGTTCTAAGTCTTGACAAAGCTGGGATAACTTAATCGCCCCCAACGCTGCACTCGATGATTTTAACGTATGAGCCGTGCGTTGCAAAGCGGCTAAATTATTCTCTTGCAGGGCTATTTTAAGCGTTTCCAACATGGCAGGGGTATCTTCTAAATAAATATCCATTAATTGACGCAGCATTTCCGTCGCACTCTCGCCCATCATGTCGTGAAAGGTTTGTAAGACTTGGGGGTCAAGGGCTGACTCGGCTGGGGGCGTGGGTTTTGGGGATTCCTCTGTCGGCTGACTTTGAGACAAAACCCGAACTAATTCATTGACCCGAATCGGTTTACTGATATAGTCATCCATTCCTACCTCCAAACATGTTTCGCGATCGCCTTGCATGGCGTTGGCTGTCATGGCAATAATTCGTGGGCGACTTGCAGGTAACCATTGTTGGCTTATATGGCGGGTGGCGTCTAAGCCATCCATTTCTGGCATTTGTACATCCATGAACACGACATCATAAGGCTGACGGCGCAGGGCTTCGATCGCTTCCAATCCATTCCCGGCGACATCGGCGCGATATCCCATGCGCTGCAATAACTGTAGGGCTAATTGTTGATTGACTTTGTTGTCTTCCGCCACTAAGATTCGCAGGGGGATTCGTTGCGCCAAAGTGGGATCAAGGGAGGGTGAACCTACAGGCGATCGCTTGATTTTTGTGGGTTGTCCACTCAGGATTTGCGTTAACAAGTTGTAGAGTTGCGATTGCTTAATCGGCTTACTTAAAAAGGCAGCAAAATTCGCTTCCACGACTCCAGAGGCAATCTCAGGTTTACCCATGGACGATAAGATTAATAAGGGGAATTCTTTACCTTTAAACTGTTGGTGGATTTGTTCTCCCAAGGTAATCCCATCCATTCCCGGCATCTGCATATCCAGAATGGCAATATCATACTCTTGACCTTGAGACAACCATGCTAACGCCTCTTGACCCGATTCCGTAGCTTGTGACAGCATCCCCCAAGACTGGGCTTGTCGGATTAAAATTTGGCAGTTTGTCGTATTATCATCGACAATTAATAGCCGTTTTCCAGCTAGGTGAGTGTCACAGATGGGTTGTTCGACTACGGCTGAATCGGGGATGAATTCAGACAGAATCGTGAAGTAAAAGGTTGAACCTCCCGAACTCTCTTCTCCCCGATCAGTGGCTATCCATCCCACAGGCGGATTTCCGGCGACTGATCCGCCACTTTCTACCCACATTTGACCTCCCATCATTTCGGATAGGCGGGTACAAATGGCTAATCCTAATCCTGTTCCCCCATATTGGCGAGAGGTGGATGAATCAACCTGGCTAAAGGATTTAAATAGGCGATGAATCCGATCAGCGGGAATGCCAATTCCTGTATCTTTTACTGCAAATTGTAACTGATAGCGATCTCCCCCATCTCCCCCATCTCCCCCATCTCCCCCATCTCCCCCATCTCCCCC
>CAZNNK010001401.1:0-1577 GCA_964574085.1 uncultured Coleofasciculus sp. | reverse complement strand
CCTCAAACATATCAGTCAATGATTCCACCATATTTTGGCTGACTTGCTTGATATGTAATAAGCCAGTAATCCCTTCTAATTCCACAAACACACCAAAAGGTCTGATATTAGAGACAGTACCTTCCACTAACTGTCCTACATCTAACTGAGAGAAACTTGCCGCGCGAGTGGCTTCTCGTTGGGAAAAAACTAACTTGCTGCGATCGCGATCGGCTTCCAGGATGCTGACGGTTAAGCTTTGACCAATCAGCGACTCTAAATTCCCCCGTTGATTCAGGTGCGATCGCGGAATAAATCCTCGCAATCCCTGCCAATCTACCGTCACACCGCCTTTATTCACGCCCGTCACCTGCACCTGTAGCGACTTGCCACTGTCTTGGATTTGTGCCAATTGATCCCAAATCTTATTGATTTCCAACTGACGCCGTGATAGAGTTATCTGACCTTCAGCATTCTGTTCCCGAATAATCAGAAACTCTAACTCTTCCTGCAAGGGCAGCACCTCTGACCAATCATCTACAGGGGCAACTGACACTTCCCGTCCTGGAACATACGCCAGGGATTTCCCGCCAATATCGACATAAACGCCTTCCATTTCATAGCTATGTACTTTGCCTCGCACCACCTGCCCTTGACTAAATTCATAGTCATACTCTTCTAGGGCTTTGGCAAAATCTTCCATGGAAAAGGCAGTTTTGCTGGTTTGAGAACGGGTTGATTCTGAAGTCATGAGTATTAAGTGTTGAAAAAAATCGATTTGCCATGTCATTTGTCATTTGGGGTTAGTGATGACAAATAACGGATGATGAATAACTACAATTCCTGCTGAAATAACGTCTTCACTTTTTCCCAAGCATCTTTTGCTGCTTGGGGGTTATAGCTGGCACGTTGATCGCAGAAAAATCCGTGATCAGCGCCTTCATAGCGAAAGATCTGGTGGGCAATTTGATGCTTTTTCAGTTCAGCTTCAATCTGGTTGACTTGTTCAGCCGGGATGCTAGCATCGTCTAAGCCAAAGAAGAGATGGATAGTTCCGGTAATATCCTGGGTGCGGCTAATTGTGGGTTCATTCCCTCCAGGCGTCATCGTGGCAATTCCTGCACCATAGAAGGAGGCTGTGGCTTTGATGTCGGGTAAGGTTGCCGCTAAATAGGCGACATGACCGCCAAAACAGAAGCCGATACAGCCGATCGCATTCGATTTAACAGGTGTTTGTTCCCTTAAGTAGTCAATCGCCCCTTGGATATCACCCAGGAGTTCCTCCGCCTTGGTTTGCGCTTTATACTCCTTGCCAATTTTCAGGTCAGCTTCTGTGTATCCGGTTTCAAAACCAGGGGCAACTCGTTGATAGAGGGCGGGTGCGATCGCGACGTATCCCTCTTGGGCAATCCGCTGAGTCACATCTCGGATATGGTCATTTACGCCAAAAATTTCCTGCAACACGACCACCCCTGGTAAAGACTCCTCTCCCACGGGCATCGCTAAGTAAGCGTCAATTTGTAGAGAGCCGTTTGTAATCTTAACCCAATCGCTTTTGATTTCTCTAGCCGTCATAATTCAGGTTCACGCTATGTTCG
>CAZNNK010001400.1:0-1578 GCA_964574085.1 uncultured Coleofasciculus sp. | reverse complement strand
CTAGCAAATTTAGAGGGTTTCAGTAGCGAAGCTTTTGATATCAATGACTCCGGGCAAATAGTCGGTCGGTCACAAGTGAACTCACTAGATCCCTTCGGTAATTCTTTTTCTCCTAATCATGCTTTTCTCTGGGAAAATGGCACAATGACTGACCTAGGAACATTCGGTGGTGTAAATAGTTCGGCATTCGGCATCAACAATCGGGGTCAGGTTGTCGGTTCAGTAGAAAATAATAGCGGTGAAGAACGTGCCTTTCTCTGGCAAGATGGTATGATAACTGACCTCGGTACTTTAGGGGGTAGCACCAGTGTAGCAGTGAGAATTAATGATTCTTCTCAGATAGTCGGTGGTGCAGAAACAAGCAGTGGAAATCAGCACGCCTTCCTCTGGGAAAACGGCGTGATCACTGATTTGGGAACGCTGGGTGGTTCGAGTAGTAGTGCTTTTGATCTCAACAACTCTGGACAGGTCGTTGGTCATGCCGACCTTGAGGGTTCTTTCAACCACCATGCCTTCCTGTGGCAAGATGGTACGATGACAGATCTGGGTACGCTGGATGATCTTCCTACAAGTGAAGCAAACGGCATTAACAATGCAGGTCAAGTGGTTGGCTATGCCTATGATTTGGACAGTTTAAGATTTGCTCCTTTTCTCTGGGAAAACGGGGTGATGATTGACCTCAATAGTTTAATTCCTGCTGATTCAGGCTGGGAACTATTTATTGCCAACGATATAAATGATGTCGGACAAATTACGGGGATAGGCTTGATGAATGGTACAGCCCGTCCTGTTTTGTTAAACCCTGTTTCTGACCCGACGGCAGTTCCAGAACCTCTGACTTTTCTTGGCTCAGCGACCGCTTTAGGATTTGGAGCCTTATTCAAGCGAGAGCATTCAAGAAGACAGAAGAAAACTAAGCAAAACGATTAATACAAGAAGACTTACGCTCCATCCGTTTAAGGTGAAAATCTTGCCGTTCGAGTTCCCTCCCCTTGATAAGGGGAGGGTTAGGGTGGGGTCAGATCAAGGTATATTAAGTGCGATCGCGCTCTACTGGGGAACCGCTATTCTCCCTACCTGTTGATACCTGAACATTTAAGGGTTGGTCGTCGTTTATACGCAAGTTCCTCTCAGCTATGCGTTGATGGCGCTAAAGCGCAACTACAAGCGCAACTACAAGCGCAACTACGATCGCTCACGTTCCGATCGCCAAATCTGCCAGTACACCCCAATTCGCTCGACAAACACTCCCGGTTTCTCTGCATAAATACGTTGTCCTAAACAGTATGCTGACTGCTGCAATTGGAGCCGTCGGCGGTCAATTAAGCCAATTAGGGCGTCTAGTTGAGGGCGATCGCTTGCTAGTTTGGGTTCTTGTTTTAGTAGCTGACGCAACATTGCCAAATCATGGTCATCCCCTAGATAATCGGCTAATTGTTTCGTCTGTGATGCCATTTCTGCCATCAAATTTGACCATACTAATTTGAGCAGTCGCAGGTGATACCACAGATATTTTACTCGCTTGCGCCAATCGTGAAAGTTTTCGACGCTAGGCTGATTAAAGGCTACAATTAATGC
>CAZNNK010001399.1:0-1579 GCA_964574085.1 uncultured Coleofasciculus sp. | reverse complement strand
ACTGGGCAATACTTCAATGCGTAAGACTCGGGCTTCAGGTTTGCGGATATTCACATTTAAGGGTAATCCTTGGGTATCCCACAACACCGCTGAGAAATTCGGGTTAGTATTCCCGCCTCGGACAAAAGAGAGAACCTGTCCGGGACTCACAGGTAAAGGGTCTGTAACATCGACCTGTTGAAGTTTGATCACACTAGAGGTTAAATTCGCTACCTCAACAGTAATCCGTTGACCCGGTACAAATTTGACGGATTCTTGTCTGCAACTGCTTGCAGCCACGCAGGTTTGCGCTTGTGCCGGATGAAAATCAGCCGTTGACGGTATTGCCAGAGTCGTGGCGACTAAAAGCACTATTGGCAATTGTTGGGAAAGTGGATTCATCTTATGTTATTTGTCCTTCGTCTTATGTGATTTGTTAAGCTGTTTGGCATTGAAACCTTAATGTCAATAAGGACGAAATCCTTTTTGTAGTGTGAGCATCTTGCTCGCTACCCATTTCTAATTTAAATGTGTGACAGCTTAAGAAAATTAATTTTATGATTTAGACGTAGGGTGGGCAAAATTTATACCGTTTAAAACCCTGATAGTATCATTGCTTATTTTTGCCCACCACAGAATCACTTGTTATTGATTATCAGTGCGGCAAACTCTCAGGAAAACGCCAACTATTCCGAATCGATTCAAAATCAGCATCAGTTTTCGCTTGTTCGCGGAAATTGGGATTAATCTCAATTGCCTGTTTTAGACTGTCAATCGCTAGATCAGCGTAACCTTGCAGCGCACGACAACAGGCTCTATTATACCAAGTATTAGCCAAATTAGGTTCGAGTTGCAGGGCGTGGTCGTAGGCAGTAATCGCCTCTGTGTACTGTTGTGAGTGATAAAATGAGTTACCTAGAGAATTCCAAGCCTGATAAAAGTCTGGTTTAATTTTAATGGCTTTCTGGTAGGAAGTAATTGCCTCTTTGAATTGATGCAACTCTGCCAAGCAAAGCCCTCTATTATACCACAATTGATATAAATTGGGATTGATATGAATAGCTTTATCGTAAGCCGCGATCGCGTCATCATATTGCTGGTTTTTCAGCAGTTGATTTCCTTGGTTAAACCAGTGTAAAGCGGTAGAATTTGGGGTTTGATTTCCTTTTTTTTTCATCAACCAGAGAAAGCCAAAGAATCCGAAAATTAATGCCAACTTCGTCGCGGGTTGAGTAAACAGGACACTCCCTAACTGAATCGCTTCCGGAGGAATCTTGAGACTTAAAGCAATTTGATAAATAAACAGAAAAAGTTCTCGACTGGCGGCGGGTACAAACCATAACACGCCAAAAATAAACCAAAAGCTATATCGACCCAATTTATTGAGTCGTTGCTGAAGCGATTGCGGTAACCAAGGACGGATAATTCCATATCCATCCAGAGGGGGAATAGGTAGTAAATTAATGACAACGGCAAAAATTTGTAGGAAAATAAGAAAGGCTAAACTTTGTCCCAGCCAATCCTCAGGTGATACCGTCACCCAACCCAACCAAAACGGAATCGCCAACGCCACCGTCACCACTGCATTAGCAAACGGACC
>CAZNNK010001398.1:0-1579 GCA_964574085.1 uncultured Coleofasciculus sp. | reverse complement strand
AATCCACCCTTAAGCCGGATTTTGACTCTGTACCAGTGGGAAAGTAGAACGCAATATTTCATCCACAGTCTCTAGGGTCAGTGGTTGTTGGTCAGCCAAGGCTTTAATCGTGTGAGTGATTGCCTGAATTTGGAAGGGGTCGAAGTCTAATCCCAGTTGACTGGCGCGATTGGCGATCGCATGGCGTCCTGTGAGTTTATGATTAATTAAAAAGGAACGGGATAGTCCAAAATCACTGGGATTAAGGGATTCGTAAGTCTGAGGATTATTCAGCATGGCTTTGGCATGAACCCCCGCCTTATGGTTAAATGCGGCTGAACCGATAATATAATGGTTAGCTGGAATTGCCATACCTATTTTATCGGCGATAAGTTGATGCAGTGCTAAAAGGTGGGGTAGGCGATATTTCCCCTGCAATTGTTCGGGATCAACCGTGTAGAGACGGGCGATAAGTCCAGCCAGAGGGGTGATCCCATTCCGTTCCCCAATTCCCAAGACGGTGGTATCGATATGAGTTGCACCCGCTTCTAGGGCGGCGTAGCTATTCGCGATCGCACAACCTGTGTCATTATGACCATGGAATTCAATATCGGTACTTGTATGGTGACGCAGCGTCTGGACTAAATTAAAGACTTGATTCGGAGTCGCGACACCCACGGTATCCGCTAAACCAAAACGATTGACGATTCCGAGTTTATCGATGGCACAATAAATCTGGAGCAAATCGGGAAGGGAACTGCGAAAGGAATCTTCTGTAGAGAAGCGCAATTCTGTTTCCGGACTTTGTTCATGGATAAAGGTAATAACGTCTGCTGCCAAATCAAGAATTTGATCAATACTTTTACCATGACTAAACTGGCGCAGAAAACTGGACGTACCAAAGAACAGATTAATCCCGTTTACGCCTGTATCTAATGCTACTTTTGCATCGTCTAAATGACAGCGAATATGAGTCAGCACTTTGGCGTGCAAACTCAATTGAGCTAAATGCTGACAATCTTGACGGGATTGCGGAGAAGCACAAGGGGAGGTTACTTCAATATATTCAACGCCGAACTGGTCAAGCGCCTGGGCAATTTCTACTCTATCCTGTGATGAAAAGTTGGCATCACCAAATTGTTCTCCTTCCCGTAGTGTCGTTTCTATAATTGAAAATTGACTCAGTGACATTGATGGTGTCCTTTTCTTAGTGCTAACTAATCACATCCATCTCTATAGTATCGGAGGGTTCTAGGGCGAATTGCTTCTTAAACTACTGATTTTATAACTCTTTTCAACCTGTATTATCCTAAAAAAATTTATCTAGATTTAAGAATTGATAGAGTATAAATCACTACAATAGGCTTATCCTCAGATCTGGTAAGCTGTTCGGCATTTAAATCTTAATGTCAAGAATGGCAAAATCATTGTAGTGCGTTAAGCGAAGCCATGCCGCAGGCTTTGCATCTTGCTCGCTGCTAATACCCAATTTAAATGCATGACAACTTACTCTGCTAAGGGGTTAATTTACTATTGCCTATTGCCTATTGCCTATTGCCTATCCCCACTATTTTAGTCACTCGACTAAACGGGGAAAAAT
>CAZNNK010001397.1:0-1582 GCA_964574085.1 uncultured Coleofasciculus sp. | reverse complement strand
AGGGACATTCGTTTGATGGTTAATGGTAACCTTTGTACAAAACCCGCCCTTTGTTGACTAACATCAAACTGGCGTAAGCTGTTCAGCTTTCTCTTCAATCGATTTCATCAACGAATCAAAGGGTTTAGCAAATTTTTCAATCCCTTCCTCAACCAGTTCTGCCATAACTTGGTCATAGTCGATCTGAATATCGGGTTCAGCCAGACTTTCCAGCGTCTTATGCGCTTTATCAGCCTCACTTTCTACCCGATTGGGTGCGACATCAGCATGATCAGCACAAGCTTCAATCGTATCCGGGGGTAGAGTATTCACCGTATTCGGACCAATCAACTCATTCACATACATGACATCGCTGTAGTCCGGATTTTTAGTGCTGGTACTTGCCCAGAGAACCCGCTGTATATTTGCCCCTTGTTCAGCTAGGGCTTTAAAGCGATCGCTGTCGATAATTTCCTTAAACCGTTGATAGGCAACCTTAGCATTCGCGATCGCGACTTTTCCTTTCAGTTCCCGTAAGCGGGCTTCTTCGTTTAGTTCCTCTGTACCAATCTGTTTGAGTCTCTCATCAATGCGATTATCAACCTTAGTATCGATACGACTGAGGAAGAAACTCGCCACTGAAGCAATATTCTCAATCGGTTTACCAGCAGCAACTCGGGCTTCTAAGCCACGAACATAAGCCCAAGCCGATTCCACGTAACTCTCTACGGAAAACAGGAGAGTGATATTAACGTTAATCCCTTCAGAAATTGCCTGTTCAATCGCCGGGAATCCCTCTTTCGTCCCCGGAATTTTAATAAACACATTATCCCGGTCAATGGCGCGGAAAAAGCGTCGAGCTTCTTCAACCGTGCGTTGGGTATCCCGCGCTAAGTGAGGGGAGACTTCGATACTGACAAAGCCGTCAGTTCCGCCAGACTCATCGTAGATGGGGCGGAAAATGTCGCAGGCGTTGCGGATATCTTCAAAAATCAGGGATTCATAAATCTCTGAGGTAGATTTTCCGCCTTTGATCCCCGCTTCGATATCGCTATCGTAAACTCGGTTATTCGACACCGCCTTAGCAAAGGACTTGGGATTTGAGGTAATCCCACTGATCCCACGAGTCTCAATCTTGTTTTTCAATTCACCGGATTCGATTAGCTGACGATCCAGATAATCCATCCAGATACTTTGACCGTATTCCTTGATTTGAAAAATTGGATTATTAGCCATTATGATTTTATATCCTCCTGAGTTACTTAAGCTACTTACAGTTATTCAAGACAAGCAAGATGCCAAGTGTTTGATATTGGCAATTTATATAACTTGATGCTGGTTAGGTTTTAAAACAAGGGTTTAGCGCCTCACCAACCCACCTCAGATGTCTGAGAGGACGGGAAAATGCTGGACACTCAATAACAAGCCTACTAATTTTTATCAGAGGATTACGTCTACCTGAAGTCAGGGTTAAGGGAAGGGTTGCTGATTAGGATTGCCGGAAAAATCTGCCCATAGTTGTAACTGGTCATTTGTCATTTGTCATTGGTCATTTGTCAAAACACTGATTTCACGGATTTATTGGAGAGATAGGGGTAGGGAG
>CAZNNK010001396.1:0-1583 GCA_964574085.1 uncultured Coleofasciculus sp. | reverse complement strand
GAGATTGCCTGTTTTGCCCAAATCCGGTAAGGCTAATGTTAGCGCCCAATACCACAAATTAGCATCCCCTTCATCAATAACATTGGCGGTGGTATACCCCGCCCATCCTCCCACCACAAATCGGGGATTAAGTTGTACCGAAGCGGCGAGGTTAACGGAATTGGTAACCACGGGTAAGTCTAATTGATTGACTAAATTAGTATCCTGACTGCCAACTTGCCAGTCTTGGTTATAGGCATTAACATACGTCAAGCCAATTGTAGCGCGATCGCTCGGCTTGTAGGTGACTTGGGCTAATGCGCCATAAGCCCCATCAAATAAGCCGTTACCGGGTTCCGGATTTCCCCCATTCCCCGCTAAATAACCTAAGCTAATTTCTAAGTCATCATTTACCCGATGTCTTACCCCCAAACCCGCCCCATTGACGAGATAATAAATCGGGGGACGAGTCGCAAAACGAGACACCGCCCCACTCGCACCATCCCCATCCAGGTAAGGGTTAATCGTATCGGTAAAGTCATCAGCCGCCCCAGCATTCGCCGCAATGACGACTTGCGTCTGACTGCCGATGGGGAAACGGTACAATAAAGCATCAATCTCGAGGTCACTATCCCTAGCCCCAGTAAAAGATAGTTCCCCTTCCGGTGTACCTGTGCGACGTTCCAGACGCCCTAACCCTTCCGCTTGCAGTCGGGTTCGCAGTAAATCTCGACCCGTGAAACTCGTGTCTAAATTTAAACGGGTACGATGTCCCAATGTCGTAACCGTATCATCCTCAGTAATAATCCCCGTCGCGCCAATAATCACTTCCCCATCCAGTTTTGTGGTTGTGGAAAATTGCGTCAATTCCAGTTCCCGAGTCCGGGCGGTGAGGGCGTCTACATCTCCCCGTAACAGAGAGAGTTCTAAGACAAATTCATTGGTTAACTGTTCTAGTGTGGCTAAGTCTGCGGGCGGAACATTGCGTCCTCTGGCAATTAATGCTTGAATCTGATCCAAAGCCTGACGTAATCCAGCGGCGAACTCGTAGCGAGTCATTGACCGATTGCCCCGGAAGGTGCGATCAGGATACCCTGTCAGTATGCCATATCGTTCGATCAGCGATCGCAAGGCAGTATACGCCCAGTCAGTCGGTTGGACATCCCGCAACTGGGAAACATTCGTCACTTGCTCTAAGCTATTATTATCCCCGTACTGATTAATTGGATCTAAAGGATTTTCGGTAGAACCACTCAACTCATTCTCTAGAGTTTCTCCTAAGAAACAAAATTTCCCTACACCATCACACTCTTGCACCTGAATCTCTTGTGCCGTAACCGTTCCAGCCCACAGCAACAAAACCGCGATCGCTGGACTCATCCGCAGCAGCAAAAATTGTTCCATTTTTCAAGTTCTCCTCACATCATATCCTAGTTACATCCTTACACTTTGACGCAGACAAGGCAGATGCTATAAGGAGTGATTCTCCCAATGATTCAAAGTTCATTAATTAGGGGCTGCTGAATAAGTCTTGTGGTGGGGAGAGGGACTGGGGGTGAGGGGGTTGTGGCTTAAGTTGACACCAATGGTTTAAAGATTACTAT
>CAZNNK010001395.1:0-1583 GCA_964574085.1 uncultured Coleofasciculus sp. | reverse complement strand
GACAAATGCCAAAGTTCTAGAACTACAGCAGCGTCTGATTGAACTCGAGAGCCAAAACCAAAAACTCAAAGAGTTGCTGAATTATTCTAAAACCCAAGACCAGCAAGGAATCCTTGCCCCGATTATCGGGCGTAGTGCGGGTCACTGGTGGGAACAAGTAACATTAGGTCGAGGCAGTCGAGATGGAATTAAGGTGCATTCCATTGTCATGGCACCTGGCGGTTTAGTGGGTCAGATTGTCCATGTGACCCCGAATACAAGTCGTGTACTGCTAATCAGCGATGCGACCAGCCGGGTCGGGGCGGTGATTAGCCGTAGCCGTAGCATGGGTTTTATTCGAGGACAAGGTTCAAATCGGGCGGTGTTTCAGTTTTTTGACAAAGTACCCGATGTCCGTCGGGGGGATGCCGTTTCCACATCACCCGTGAGTAAACTGTTCCCCGCTGGCTTACCGTTAGGACGGGTGGAGTCAGTCAACCTGGATAAAAGTCCAGCCCCCGAAGCTGTGATTGAGTTGACAGCGCCTCTAGATGCCTTGGAGTGGGTGATTGTTTATCCCCAATCAAGGACGGTTGACCCCGAATAGAGTAACCAGGGTGCAAAAACGAATACCATAAATTCCCCATCTCTCAGGGGTATAATCGATTTTTGGGAATTTTCGTGAATTTTTGAGTAAGTTTTTATACTTAGAGATTTAGCCGGATTACCAATCAACAAAAACCTAGATGTGACACTTGGGCGGTGAAATGGAGGTCAAAAAAAGGCAAAACTCATTGAGGATAGCACAAAAGAAACCCTGGAACAATCAGTTCAACCTTTCCCAGTTTTCCCCCCGAGTTCGTCAACTGATCAATTGGACGATAACGGCGGGTTCTGTCCTTTTATGTGTGATGGTTTTACCAACACGGTTACCGGGAATGGAATTACTGGGAATTGCCCCGAATTGGTTGTTAATTTGGGTGGTTGCTTGGAGTATCAAACGCACCGCGTTTCAGGGGGCGATGGCAGGATTCGCACTGGGTTTGATTCAAGATGGGATGACTGCCCCTGAACCCACTCATGTTCTGAGTTTAGTGTTGGTGGGCATTTTAACGGCTCGAATGCAGAAGCAGCGATATATTCAGGAAGATTTTATTTCAGTGGCGCTCATTGTGTTTGGCATGGCGGTTGTTGCGGAGACGGTGACGGCGATTCAATATAGTTTTATGGGCGATCGCACTCTAGCAGAAATTTGGACGGATCACCAGCGCATTGCCCTATCCTCAGCGATTCTCAGTAGTTTGTGGGCACCTGTGGTGTATTATCCCTTAAGTCGTTGGTGGGAACAGATGCATTTGCTGGAACAGTCTTGATATTTCGAGGGAATAGGGAATGGGGAATGGGGAATAGGCAACAGTTTCAACTCCCTGTTGGAACTTTAGGTGAAGGTTCAGGGAAGGGCAGATTGACCTATCTTTCATCAAGCTGATGGAAGTAGCGATCGCGGATGCGGTTCAATGTCTGAATGTCTGTATCGGTTAAAGTGGGTAATTCATCCTGCCACTCCTGTCTCTTAGCCACCTCTCCGAGCCCAGGTGACTGAG
>CAZNNK010001394.1:0-1583 GCA_964574085.1 uncultured Coleofasciculus sp. | reverse complement strand
AGGACACATCATTTATGTAGAGACGTTGCATTTTAGTCTCTACAATGGTGCCGAAAGTCCTAATCGATGTGTCTACTGCTATATCATTTCTGTCCCATCGGGTGTGACAGTTCAACGGGTGGAACACGAACTGCAAACAGTTTCTGCTCAGCCAGCTACCATTTGTATAGATAGGATTAGAAAACTCAATGCTGGGGCGTTGCTGAATGGACTGAATAAACAGCAGCGTCTTTTTTGTGTCTCTGTTTATTGTATCAAATAATACAGAATTATAGCCAGAAATTTGTATATGTAGCTCTGGACATCAGCGTTGGTCTGCAAAAGTGCAGCAAATCAGGGGCTTTCCTTAGATAGGCTCCCTGGTTGGAAGCGTAAAGATTTTACACAAATCGTAGTAAAAGGAACAGACAACGTTTTAACCTAGGATCAGACCAACCGTTCAGATGGGTACCAGTCAGCTTCTCTGGTTAAATCGAAGTAAGCGATAAACACAGTGGCTGACTTCGTTGTGTCACCTACTTGTCAACTACATGGAGGCGTGGCATTATTTTCCGATAATAATCTTTGATTGAACGGGAGAGGAATGCCACGAAGAAAAATGATTCGGTCATTTAGTGTGCATCCCCAGTCTATTCCCAAAGTCAAACAAGCTTGGCGCAATAAGAGTCAGGGGCGCGATCGCGAACTGGCGGAAGCCCTAGGACTATCGTTAGACACCCTAAATCACTTTCTCAAGGGACAACCCGTTAAAGGACTAAATTTTGTCGAACTTTGCCAAGTCTTAGAATTGGACTGGCAGGATGTGGCTGGTTTAGATAGCCAGCAGAATCTAGTTTTTGACTCGCCGATTGAAGTGGGTGAGTTCTTGGCTTACTCTTACAGTAATGGCATTAGTGCTGTTGACCAAGCGTTACAAACACTGGTGAGAACACTCTGCGAACTATTGGGTCGCCTCACCCGCAAAGTCGGGAATTTGCTTCGTGCTGATCGCACCAGTATTTTTTTATTGGATCGAGAACGACAAGAATTAGGTTCGCTAATTGCTGAGGATGGAGATGGTGGTAGTCTGTTGATTGATATTCCAGCTAACAAAGGAATTGCTAGTCTCGCTGCTTCTTCGTTAAAAGTGATTAACATTCCTTTTGATGTCTATGATGATCCACGTTCTGACATGGCAAAGAGGACAGATCAGCGTACTGGATACCGCACCTATACAATTCTGGCTTGGCCCCTCCTCAACGAGAAACAAGATCTGGTAGCAGTGGTGCAGTTAATCAATAAATTAAAGTCCAACTACCAACCGGAAGATGATCTAGTCAAGAAGATTGATCCTCATGGTTTTACCCGAGACGATGAAGTCCTATTTGCCAAGTTTGCCCCTTCGATTCTCCAGATTTTAGAACGATGTCAATTTTGTTACCAACTTGCCCAAAAACTCCGGGAAACCACAGATATTAAACCCGGTAGTTTGCGAGAAGTTGAATTGGTCGAGCAACTTCAGCGACAAGAACGACAGTTACAGAAAAGTCTCCAACGCCTCTAGTGGGAGATGGGGGAGTTGGGGGAGTTGGGGGAGATAGGGG
>CAZNNK010001393.1:0-1587 GCA_964574085.1 uncultured Coleofasciculus sp. | reverse complement strand
TCCTTTAACCGCATGGCTTCGGGAATAAAGCAATCCTTAAACCCGATTCCGCTCATATCTGAAGCGCGAATCCCATGGGTGAGGATTTTGGGCAGATTGTAATAGCTGTTGGGATCAATTTGCCGTTTGTCCACCATAAACAAGGAGAGACAGCGAGCGCCCTCCTCTTCATTGGTTTTGGCTAAAACAAAGGTTACCCCGGAACGAGTGGCGCGGTTAATGGGCCACTTTTCGCCATTCAGGAGATAGCCGCCCTCGACTTTTTTAGCCGTTACATCGCCGCCAATCAAGTCACTCCCATGGGCTCGTTCGGAATAAGCCAGACACATTGTCCCCTTTTCCTCGCGGATAAACTGGGACAGTTTCTGTTTCTGGTCATCTGTCCCCGCCATCCAGGTAAGGAATGACCAGAACATCGTGGTGAATGCGATCGCGATCGTTTGATCCCGCCGCGACATCACCCGGACAAAGGCGACGAATTCCTCAAAGGAGGTAAACTTGCCACCACAGTTTGCTGGAACATAGTAATCTTGCAGTTTCCAGTTATATAGCCAATCCACTTCAGCTTCGGGAAACTCTTCGCTCTCATCCAGTTCCATCACCCGTTTAAAGGACATCGTACTCTCTGGATGACCCGGATCGCCCAAATCCCGTTCTAGCGCTTCTGCTATTTGATACTGTTTCAGTTGATGCATAAACCTGTACCGAATGACAAATGACAAATGACAAATGACAAATGACGAATGACGAATGACAAACCCTAAGATTTAGGAACTTGTAATTGCTGCGCCAAAGCATCGACTTCTCCCTGAAGACTGCGGAACTTACTCGTCAGTTTTGGATTTTCACTCCAATCGGCAATCACACCCAGTTCTCCATCTAGGAACTTGGTTCTCGCCGCACGGCGCTGAATCTTGCCACTTGAGGTTTTCTCAATCGTGCCAGATTTAACTAAGACAACCGCATACGCCGGGATTTCATGTTCCTCAGCGATCGCTTGGCGAATATCCGTAATCACTTCCTCAAAGCTGACATCGTGAGTCCGGCGTTCAACCTCCTGCAACACAATCAACCGTTCCTCGCCGCCAGCCTCGATCGAAAATGCCGCCCCATAATCCGGACGTAAGGCGGAGTGAATCTGCTGGACTGTCCATTCAATATCTTGAGGATAATGATTCGTACCTCGGATAATAATTAGGTCTTTAATCCGACCCGTAATAAACAGTTCACCATCCCGTAAAAATCCTAAATCCCCCGTTCGCAAGAATGGACCATCGCCAGTATCTGCCAGATAAGCCTGAAATGTTTCCTTTGTCGCCTCTTGTCGTTGCCAATACCCTTGAGCGACACTGGGGTCTTTCACCCAAATTTCTCCTACTTGATCAGGCTCACATTGGGTCAATGTATCAGGATTAGCGATAACCACTTGAGTATCACAAACCAGACGACCGCAACTGGGTAACATCCTTACTCCCTCTTGGGGGCTAGATAGGGGAACAATCCGATTTTTTTCTAAGGCGGACGCATCCAGGATACAGAGAACGGGTGGGGTGAGTAATGGCTTACTCGATACCAGCAGCGTATCTT
>CAZNNK010001392.1:0-1590 GCA_964574085.1 uncultured Coleofasciculus sp. | reverse complement strand
TCCCTATACCGGAGAATACACGGTTCAATTAAGTTTAATTCCAGGACTGCCAGAAACTGAATACCAACTCAATTTAGACTTAACAGAAGCCCCCGAACCCACACCTTCGCCAACGGAAAGTCCATCCCCATCTCCGTCTCCATCTCCATCCCCCTCTCCGTCTCCATCCCCCTCTCCGTCTCCATCCCCCTCTCCGTCTCCATCTCCCACTTACGAGACCGAACGGCTGATCATTCCTGAAGGAGAACAGGCAATTCAGTTTCAAGGTCAAACTAGACCCCAACGGATAAAACGGTATCGTGTCAATGTGGAATCCGATCAGCAACTAGCGGTAGAAGTCATTCAAGGAGATGTCACCTTAAATATCCGCAATCCCAATGGAGAGCTAATCGAAGATGCCGCAAACATCAACTTTTGGCAGGCACAATTGCCTCAAGGGGGAAACTATATTATTGATGTGATTGCCCAAAGACCCAGCAATTTCACATTGGGTGTCAGTCTAACCAACCCTTAGATCCAACTCAAACAAATGACAAATGGCAAATGACCCAAACATTACTAATTACAGGTACAAATACCGATGCAGGCAAAACGGTATTAACCACCGCCCTCGCCGCCTATTGGCAAACCTATTATCCACAAAAACGTCTAGGAATTTTTAAGCCGATGCAAACGGGCATCGGGGATTGGGAACATTATCACCAGCTATTCAACCTGGATCAAACCCCGCAAGACATTGCCCCTTTACAATTTAAGCATCCTGTCGCCCCACCAGTCGCGGCAGAACGGGAAGAAAGACCGATAGAATTAAAAATAGTCTGGCAGGCATTAAATCGCCTCCAGCAGCAACGGGATGTTGTGTTAGTAGAAGGACTAGGGGGACTGGGTTCACCTGTAACCCATGAGTTAACCGTGGCGGATATCGCCAGAGATTGGAAATTACCGAGTGTCATTGTGGTGCCTGTGGAACTGGGCGCGATCGCACAAACCGTGGCAACCGTGGCATTAGCACGTCAGTCGGGCGTTCTCCTCAAAGGAATTGTCCTCAATTGTGTGCAGCCTCGTTCAGCACAAGACATTGCTGATTGGACTCCGATTGAGTTGATGCAATCGCTGAGTCAAGTTCCCATCTTAGGCATCCTGCCTCACTTAAGTGATCCCACTGATCTGAGCAAACTGGCTCAAGTGGCATCTGAGTTAGAAATAGAGCAATTGTTCTGATTGAACCGAAAATCCTGGTGCTGTTTGAAAACGTGAATCAAATCTGTGGAAATACCTGAAGTTCTGTAACAGGTATTGTAAAGTTTCAATGATATAGCACTACGCATTGAGGTTAGGACAATAATATTGAGTGAAAAGGCAACAGGCAACAGGCAACAGGCAACAGGGAAATGTCCTAACGTATCTTCGTAATGCTATAATATAGTCGGATATAGTCATATTTTGTAATATATAGACATAAAACGCTCAGACTATTTGCTCGCGGATGTACACATTAAGAAGGTTGAAGCGGAAAACCGAAAAGATTGGGTCTGAGTTAAAATATCACGGACAATAATGCTACTAGCGGAAAGACATATAATCAAAAAA
>CAZNNK010001391.1:0-1591 GCA_964574085.1 uncultured Coleofasciculus sp. | reverse complement strand
GACTTCTTGGCACAGGACAGGTCAAACAGCAAGCCATTGACGAATTAAGCGCATTACCCAACGATCGCCCAAAAACGATTCAACGAGGTATGCGACAAGGGATACAAGCAGGACAACGGCTAATTATCAACAACGTCCTCAGAACTCGCTTGGGCGATTTGACTCCCACCCTCGCCGCTTTAGTCACGCCTTTATCAGCATTACCCCCTCAGGAGTTAACCCCCTTTGTGTTAAAGTTTTCTCAACTCGAAAATAACGCAGCCGGAAGCCAACAGGCGCAGCATTTTATTGTGGAAAATTTGCTGAAAATTCGTTTTGGAGAATTAGATGCTCAACTGCTGGCACGGGTAACTCCTATATTAAAATTACCGCCTCAGGAGTTAAGCCAATACCTCTCACAACTGTCTAAGATATCCCGTGATCAACTTCTGGAGCGATTTCCTGAAGCCAGTTCTTGAACGTGCGATCGCCATACCCAAGAGCGGGCGATCGCTCCCTTCTATGTCTCCTGCTGAAAATCGCTTTGATACAAAGGGTGCATGTCAACGCAAGTAGGTTGGGTTGAGGAACGAAACCCAACTTATCCGGTTAGCCTCCCGTGAGGAAAGGGCGACCCGATACAATGGAGTGGACAGGAGGTATTAATTGATGCAGGCGGGTCGCCCCTACAGACCGTCCTAAGGAATAATCAATACATTTACCCAAAATGCTGACCCAATCGTCTCAATCCTTACGTCAATCTCTCTTCCCTTCCCTAATAGCCCTTCTCTGTATCATCGCCGTGGGAGGGTTACAAATTCCGCGACTCAATCAACTCCAAGGCAAAGGCGAAACACCGTCTCCTACAGAACTGCAACGCCAAATCGAAGCTGAAAAGGTGCGCCTCAATCTCCTTCAGAAAGTACCAACATTCGGATTTGATAACCTATTAGCCGATTGGGTTTTTCTCAATTTCCTGCAATATTTCGGTGATGATCAGGCTCGTGATGTCACGGGCTATCAACTGAGTCCAGACTACTTTGAAGTGATTCTGACCCGTGACCCCCGTTTCTTAGACGCCTACTTTTTCCTTTCCGGTAGCACGTCTCTCTATGCGGGTATGCCAGATCGGTCAGTAGAACTGATGGAAAAAGGACTCCAACAGCTTTCCCCCAAAGTCCCCCGCAAATCCTATTACATCTGGCGCTATAAAGCAATCGACGAACTATTATTCCTGGGTGACGCCCAAGCCGCCCGCCAATCCTTTGAGAAAGCCGCAGAATGGGCAAGCACTTATGAAGATGAAGAAAGTCAGTATGTCGCCTCAATTTCCCGCCAAACTGCCCAATTTCTTGACCGCAATCCCTCCAGCAAATCAGCCCAAGTCAGTGCGTGGTCAATGGTGCTACAAAACGCCATGGACGATCGCACTCGTCAGCGTGCCATTAATCAGATTGAAGCACTCGGCGGTAAAGTCGTCACCACCCCAGAAGGTGCTGTGAAAATCCAACTCCCACAAAGGGATTAAAGTCTGGAGGGAGATGGAGGAGCAGAGGAAGCTGGGGGAGCTGGGGGAGCAGAGGAAGCTGGGGGAGCTGGGGGAGCTGGGGGA
>CAZNNK010001390.1:0-1592 GCA_964574085.1 uncultured Coleofasciculus sp. | reverse complement strand
CTACCAGATTCAGAAGACTCAGCCGATTGGGGAACCTCTGGAGAAGGGGGCGGTGGTTCTGGCGGTTGAGATTGATTTGGGGATGCTGGGGATGAATTAGGTGAAGGTTTAGGGGTTGAAGTTGGGGATTTTTTCTCAGAGGAGGATGATTCTCCAGGAGCGGATGAAGGGTCTTCAGCAGTGGGTGAGGGAGAAGGTTCAACTGAATCTCTTGATTTTTTAGGGAATCCCGGAAAAGAGCGGCGAGAGGGTTTCTGTTCCTGTTCCTGTTCCGCAGCCGGGGCATTTTTGTCCTGGCTGGGTTCAGTCGTTTCCTCACTATCATTAAGTTCGGGATCAGAGTTTAGGGGTTCCTCTGGGGATGAGGGTTCAGCCGCTGGTGGGGTTGACAGATTTTGAGACTGATACCAAATCGTTCCCAATCCGACCAAACTGGTGGCAATGACAGCCCCCACTCCTAGTAAAACGGGAGAAACACCTAAGCGTCGATGCCAAGGCGTATATTGAGTAGGTTGGGATTCTCGCTGACGGGAACTGGCTTCCTGTGGTGGGGTTAACGCAATAGTGGCTCCGTTGATTGTTGATACAGGATTGGAGACGAATTCCGGGCTGGATTCAAAGGATACATCCGGCAACAGGGATAGCCATTCTGCTACCGATGAAGGGCGATAACGTGCCTCAATTGCCATCCCGCGCATGACCGCTTGATTCACAGCCGCACTGAGTTGGGGTTGGAGGTCACGGGGAGCGGGCATAGGTTGACGCTCCCGGATAACGGCGGGTGTGGGGATTTGGGCAGTTAACAGGGTATAGAGAGTGGCGGCTAAACCGTAAACATCGGAGGCTGGGGTGCGTTTTTCTTTGATTAAATACTGTTCTAAAGGAGCATAGCCCTCTGACAGCATGTTAGTGTGAGTTTGAGTTGTATTCAGGCTAAATTCCCGGGCAATGCCAAAGTCGATGAGGACAACTTGATGTGTTCCTTCTCGCCGGATGATATTGGCAGGTTTAATATCTCGGTGGAGTAAACCTTTTTGATGGACTACGGTTAAGGCGTCCCCAATTTGGCAGATGTAATGAATGGCGGTGGCTTCACTGAGGGGTTTTCCGGGATGTACAATCTCTTGTAAGGTCTGACCCTCTACATAGTCCATTACCATGTAGGGCCACCCTGCTTCCACAAAGAAGTCACTGACTCGGACAATATTGGGGTGGGTACACAAGGCGAGCCGTCGTGCTTCATCCTGGAATAGGCGCTGAAACCGCGAGCAGTCCGGGTTACGATGCATGGACTCGTCTAGGGTTTTAATCACCACCACCTGACCTAAATAGTGATGGGTGGCTTTATAGGTGATGCCAAAGCCCCCTCGTCCTAGTTCTTGCTCTAGAGTGTATTTGCCACCCTGTAGGGTTTTACCAACTAACGAGTTCATACACTGACCTGATGATTGGGAAAAATTGTCAGTTCAAAATTCACTTTAACTCAGAATTTATCGATTGAGGGATAAGGTGTCAGGGAATGCGAACGATGGGGGAGATGGGGGAGCTAACAGGTGTAGGTTTTTTATTTTAGGGTGGAGACAAGACAAGGA
>CAZNNK010001389.1:0-1594 GCA_964574085.1 uncultured Coleofasciculus sp. | reverse complement strand
CTAAGGCGGGACATTTTGGTTAGGAAAGGGAACAGGGAACAGGGAACAGGGAACAAATTTGTCCCCGCTTGGGTTGGAAGCTATCTAAACTTATTTTATCCAATTCAAAACTCCTGCACTCAGTCAGGGCGAGTTTTGTACAAACCTTACTGTCAATAGCGACAAGAAAGTTTCATTACCCGCCCCTACACAGTTAAAACTCCCCCATCCCTCTACCAAGGACTACCAATCATCGTAAATGCCGCCCAGTAGTAAGGATGAGAAAAATCTTGATTACCCCTGTCTTTTAGTTCCGGCGGTAAAGAAATTCCCCCCATACCAATACCGTGTAATTGACCATTTTCCAGACGCACCTGTCCTCGTAGCATAGCAACTTGGGCGCGTTGCAATGCTTCTGCTTTAATTGTCACGTCAGGTTGACTCAATTGCCGATAAAACTCGCTCATCAGCGCCAATGTGCTGCCATCACTGACATACCAAAGACTGGCTAAGGCAGATTTGACTCCCGCATTCACCGCTAATCCCGCAAATCCTAACTCTGCATTCACATCCCCAATCGCTGTGCGACAAGCACTTAAGACTAATAACTCCACTTGAGGCGGCTGATGCCAACCAATTTGCCGTAACTGATTTAATCGCAGTTTTTCATCCCAAAGTTGAATATAGGAGTGATTGGGTTCATTGGGGCGGAAGTCGGCGTGAGTGGCGAGGTGGATAATGCCAAATTGCTGACGCTGTTGTTTCAGGTTATTTAGGGTAAATTCTTCATTCAAAAATGCTTGACCTGACCACAAGTCTTGAGTAATCATCTGCAATTCTTTCGGTACAGCAGGAAGCGGGGATAAGTCGGGAAATTTTGACGCGCCCATGCCGAGAACTTTGGCATTTTTGATGGGGTTATAGCGCTTATTGGTGAGACTGATGCTGGGGATAGAACCAATGGAATACTTTTCCACCAGGTACTCGTTGCCATCATGCAATGCTGCCATGGGTATTGTCCGCAAACCGGAGTCCATACAAAAGATAAGCGTATCAATTCCTAGGGCTTCTAATTCAGATTCGAGAGGGGCAATAATCCAGTTATAAAGTTGCTGCGCTGGGGTGAGGTAGGCTTTACCTTGATGGACATCCGTAACCGTTTGACGGAATTGATTTAATGTCTGCTGTAAGGCTTGGGCATTGGCTTGGGGGATAGTCTTGTGAATGGGATAGCCTTGGGGCAGAACTAATATAAGTTCGAGGTGGTCAGGCAGTGAACGGACATAGATTACACTCGATTTATTCTCTGTTTGATCGGCTATGGTTGCTAGCGTGTCTCGCAGGCTTTCAGCGGTGACGATTTCACGGGTAAAATCTTGTTGAAAGTACGTCTCAAATTGTTCTTCAAAGAGTTTATCAATCTGACCGACGGCTAATAAATCATTACCATTGATAGCCGATTTACCAGGTACATAAAAGCGCTGAACGAGGGTTTCTTCTCCAGTTACTGTATCTTCCTGAATTTGCACTTCTGTTATCAAACCCTGTCCAATTAAATTATTTAACGACTCTGGGTTTAAATTCGTATCGAGTGGGGGTTTGGGTTCTCGAATGA
>CAZNNK010001388.1:0-1594 GCA_964574085.1 uncultured Coleofasciculus sp. | reverse complement strand
AGTTGTTCACGCAGTTCTTTCCGATTCAATTCAGCCAACCGTTTTAACCGCTTTTTTGATTCGTCTGATCGGGTAACATCTGCACCAAATGCTTCTGTACCATAAGCATCTAAGACATTACCATAAAGTAAGCGATCTAAATCTTTTCCCGTTACCATACCCCCTGATTCGTTACTACCTGGTTTAGGTAAACGCCAGACTGTTCCCACGGTTGCGGCTTGGCAGATTAGAGGACTATGGGTTGTGACAATAAATTGAAGATTGGGAAAATGTTCTCGAAACCAAATCCCGACTCGCCGTTGCCAGGTAGGATGAAGATGAGCATCAATTTCATCGATGAGGACAACACCAGGAGGAATAATTTTTGTTTTGTCATTGGGATCAAAAATAGATTCATAACCGTAAACTCGAGTAAGTTGGCGAATCAGTTCAAACGTTAGACTTAAAATCGAGCGATACCCATCACTCAGTTCCTCAACTGGCAATCGACAACCATTGCCATCAACAAATTCAACACCTTTAGAGGAAACGTGTTCCAGACGCGCTTGATGCGGCAAAAATTCACTTTGATTGACAAACTCTTTCACTGAATCAATCAGGTTTCCTTCTGGATCACCTTCCAGTTTCTTGAATTGCAAATCTTGCAACCACTGTAAACATTCAGTTAAAGCCACATCTTCACCGAACAACGATAAGTGTGCAGCTAATTTAGGATTAGAGTAGAAAAGCTTATCATAATCTTTATCCCCACCTTTGAAGCGTCTAAAGGGACCAAACCCAGCCGAAAACCAGCCGGACTTATTACCCCATATACATCGCGTTGGATCAAATTTATTTACCTTCCTAGACTGTATAATGATATCATTTTTTTGTTGTAACATCATTAAGTGAACTGGTAATAAGTAATTTTCCATAAGTCTACCTTTTCCAGAAAATTTATCAAAATCACTGTCATAGGATAAGTCAAGCCGGATACTTCCTTCTTTTTGCTCTTGAGTCAACCAATCATTCCAGTTTTGCCGCAGGGCAACGGCTTCAGTCGGTCCTACCAGTGCTAGAGCAACAGAACGTAATAAGGATGATTTGCCTGAGCCATTATCACCAATAACTACATGCCATCCCGCACACTGTTCTAAACTTATCTCCCAAGATAAGTTTTTAATTGAGCGAATATTAATTATTTCAATTTCATTAATATACATAATCCCTTCATTGAGTTTTTTGTCGGATAAGTATCTTTCCCACCAAAGCCAATAGTGCAGGAACTGAGATCTACAGTAGCTGATGCGATCGCGCTTTTCAGCCAATCCCCCAAAACCCTCTGCGTACCTCTGCGCCAGCCTCTGCGAACCTCTGCGTTGAAACATTCACTCCGGGAAAGAATCCAGCAGCACCGATATCCCTCGCACACCCACAACCGCCACCAAACTCCCCATCACTACCAAGCTTAAAAGTCGTAAACTAACCTGTAGCGATCGCAGTCGTTGTTCCAACTCACTATCATAGTATTGAGCTAAAGTTTCCAGCGTCTGATCCAAGGTTCCGCTTTCTTCCCCGGTGCTAATCATCTGTAGCGCTGTGGCGGGTAATTTAC
>CAZNNK010001387.1:0-1594 GCA_964574085.1 uncultured Coleofasciculus sp. | reverse complement strand
TATATAAATTACTCGGCGATATCTTTAAACAACGTTTTAAAGGCTGGACAGCATTTATTTTAACTGGGAATAAGCAGTTAGCCAAGCGAGTCGGACTAAAAGCATCACGGCGGATTCCGGTGTATAACGGTTCTATTCCTTGCACCTTTTTACAATATGAACTGTATAGCAATCCTAAATAGATTGTGGCAAAATTCCATACTCAAAAATTTTCGGAAAATCGAATTAACCGGGAGAGTGTCAAGTTTAAATAACTCAGTTATGTTCACGCACTAATAAAATGGGCGTTGCCTGAGATTCTTTTAATAATTCATCTAAACATTTTCTGGCAATAATTCGTTTTAAAAATAACCTGGCAGCCGCTCTAGACAAATCCGTTTTTAACCAAATTCGTATGGCGCTGATAAATTTTCGTTTTTTGAGCGCAGCAAATCCCCAATGAATTTTTATCGATGACTTAATCTCTGATAGTTCTGGTAAACTATGACGATATTTTGGGCTGATACACGAATAAATCTTTTCTTTAATAATTAGATTAATTTCCAGGCGTTTGTCAAACGTAAATTGGCTATTAAATGAACCTTGCCAAATAGTCCGGTAAGCCAGACATTTATTGATCAAAACAGCATCGCCAAACTGGGCAATTTTAATCCAGGAATCAATATCATCATAATTTGTATCGAATCGGGTATCCCATCCTCCTGACTTAAGGAAAGCTGAACGGGAAAAGGCTACTTGTACAGGCGTGCCAAATGGCAAGAGTTCCAACAGCATGGCGTAATGAATCTCGGCTTGAGGAATATACACAAGTGTTCCCTTGCCAACGTGCCGACTTCTGCCAATTTCTCTCTCATTCTCATTAACCTGAATGGCTCGACAGGAGCAAATGACAGCATCTGGGCGTCCGGCGATCGCCTTCACCATTTCTTCAATACAATTAGGGGCAAGGTAGTCGTCATCATCCACCAGTTTTACCCATTCTCCTGTCGCCAATGCTACACCCTGATTAACCGTTCCTGAGTGACCCAGATTCGTCGAATTTCGGTGATAAATTAAACGGGTGTCACCCATGTCCAAGAGTTCTTTCCGTCGCCCCTGGACATACATATCCGTACCATCAGACGATCCATCATCCACCACAATTACTTCGCACGGTATCGTTTGAGCTAACGCACTGTCAATTGCCCGCTTGAGCAAGGTAAGGCGATTATGAGTCGTGATGACGATGCTAAATTTCATACCCTTCTCCACCAAAATTATTTTGCCTCGATTAGCTGTCCAGCATTTAGATCAGGATGTCTAAATTCCTCAACGGGAACAGGGAACGGGGAATAGGGAACAGAAATATCCAATTTCAATGCACATCGACTGATCTAAGAATCGGTATCGTCCAGATTTTGTTTTAACCTGTTTTAGGTGTGGTTAAGATTTGGACAATACGATTAGCTATGGATATTCATAATTTTAAGCGATTGAACCCTAGTGCAGCGCGGCGGAAATATTTTAGCAGCTTTGTAGGTGTGGAGGAGCTGGGGGAGCTGGGGGAGACTAACAGGTGTAGGTTTTTTATTTTAGGGTGGAGACAAGACAAGGA
>CAZNNK010001386.1:0-1597 GCA_964574085.1 uncultured Coleofasciculus sp. | reverse complement strand
ACCCACTACCATACCATAGGTGCCACCGGAAAAGCGACCATCGGTAATTAATCCCACCGAATCCCCTAATCCTGCACCAATAATTGCTGAGGTTGGCGCTAGCATTTCCCGCATTCCCGGACCCCCTTTAGGTCCCTCATAACGCACCACAATTACATCTCCAGCCTGAATCTTACCCGCCAAAATCGCCTCCAGACAGGCTTCCTCGGATTCAAACACACGCGCCGGACCCGTGATTTGGGGGGTTTTCACCCCGGTAATCTTCGCCACCGCGCCTTCGGTTGCCAAATTTCCTTTTAAAATGGCTAAATGTCCTTGAGTATACATGGGATTATCCCAGGGACGAATCACATCTTGATCCGAGGGCGGTTCATCGGGTACATCCGCTAAGACTTCCGCCACGGTTTTCCCGGTAATCGTTAATGCCTCACCCTGTAATAAACCATGAACCAGCAGCATTTTCATCACTTGGGGAATCCCGCCAACCTGATGTAAATTCGTGGTCACATATCGACCACTGGGTTTGAGATCACACAGTACCGGAACTTTAGCGCGAATCGTTTCAAAGTCATCCAGAGTTAACTCTACCCCGATCGCCCGGGCAATTGCCAGTAAATGCAATACCGCATTCGTTGATCCGCCCACTGCCATAATTACTGAAATGGCATTTTCAAAGGCTTGGCGGGTTAAAATCTGTTGGGGGAGAATCTGCTGCCGAATCGCTTCCACCAGAACTTTTGCGGATTTTTCCGTACTGTCGGCTTTTTCAGCATCTTCCGCCGCCATGGTTGAGGAATAGGGTAAACTCATCCCCATGGCTTCAAACGCCGAAGACATGGTATTAGCGGTGAACATTCCCCCACAGGAACCCGCACCGGGACAAGCGTTCCGTTCCACCGCCACCAGTTGGTCTTCGGTAATCTTACCTGCGCTATGTTGTCCCACCGCTTCAAAGGCGCTGACAACGGTTAAATCTTGTCCATCCAGATGTCCGGGTTTAATCGTCCCCCCATAAACAAAGATAGCGGGAATATTTAGGCGGGCGATCGCAATCATCGCCCCAGGCATATTCTTATCACAGCCACCAATTGCCAGCACCCCATCCATACTTTGACCATTACAGACGGTTTCGATGGAGTCGGCAATCACTTCCCGCGACACCAGGGAATATTTCATCCCCTCGGTGCCCATAGAAATACCATCGCTAATCGTAATTGTGCCAAAGACTTGCGGCATTGCCCCAGCCTGTTTAAGTCCGGCTTCTGCCCGTAGCGCTAAGTCATTAATGCCCATATTACAGGGCGTAATTGTACTATAACCATTCGCCAACCCCACAATCGGCTTCGTAAAATCGCGATCGCTAAAACCAACAGCACGCAGCATGGCACGATTTGGCGATCTTTGTACACCTTGGGTAACGACTTGGCTTCTCAGGTTGTCTGGCATTGGCTTATTTTACCTCGTTCATGGTTCATTGTTGATGGTTCGTGGTTGATTGTTCATGGTTCATTGTTAATCCTCTCCCCCATCTTCCCCCGGTGCCGCAGGGTGCGCCGCGGGGGCCGGGGCCCGCGGGGGGGGGGGGGGGGCGGGGGCG
>CAZNNK010001385.1:0-1598 GCA_964574085.1 uncultured Coleofasciculus sp. | reverse complement strand
ATAAGTTATCGGTATACCCATCAATTAAACGGCTAAACCCGCCCCTACAATACGATATAACTTTTGTTTCCGGCTACCCTTCTACCCTATCCAAAGGGCGAATCCCTAACTCAGCGCTGAGAAAATCAACAAACTGACGGGCGCTGCGCCCAGAACGTCCATTATGGCGGGTTGCCCATTGAATGGCACGGGATTTTAAGTCATTTTGGGGTAATGTGATCCTGGCTTGCTGGGCTAAATGATAGACAATGTTGAGATAAGCGTCTTGGTTGGCTGGTTCAAAGGTCAGAGTTAAGCCGAAGCGATCGCTAAAGGATAATTTTTCTTGTAAGGTATCCCAGGCATGGACTTCATCCTTATCGCTGGGACGAGGGCGATCGGCAAAAAATTCCCGTACCAAGTGGCGTCGATTGGAAGTGGCATAAACGACTACATTGGGGGAACGGGCGGTGACACTTCCTTCTAAGACGACTTTTAAGGCTTTGAATGCATCGTCATCTTCTTCAAAGGAGAGGTCGTCTACAAAGATGATAAACTTTTGCGGTACGTCTCGCAATTGCTCCACAATCATCGGTAGGTCTTTTAAGTCAGACTTGGCAACTTCAATCAACCGCAGTCCCTGATTTTTATACTTTTGTAATAAACCCTTGACTAATGACGACTTACCTGAACCACGACTGCCATAAAGCAAGACATGTAACGCCGGATAACCCGCGAGTAAGAATTCGGTATTTTTAACTAATGCGGCTTGTTGAGACTCATAGCCCACCAATTGAGTTAACTGAATCGGATCAGGGTGGGCGATACCCAGCAATTGACCCGACTGCCAACGCAGGGCATGATATTGGGCAAATAATCCTGTACCATAGTGCTGATAGTGGGCGGCGAGTTCGTCTAGAGAGTCTGTCCAATCACTAGAGTGGTGTAGAAATGTAGGCTTGGCTGTATCCAGATTCCAGGAAACAGGCTGTACTTCTAACTGAGAGGCTTTTTGCACCCATCGACTTAGCTGTTCAATGCAACATTGAGAAAGATGGTGCAAGGCGCGTAAATCCTGTTTCGCCGCCGTGACGAGGGCTTCTGGTAAATCGTCTAGGGCTACCCGTTGTACTTGCACAGTAAAGGGATTCTCATCCTGGAGAATTTGCCGAATCAGAAAATCTTGCCAACTTTGTCCGTGGGCGGCTAAGATTTTGAACCAGTTTCCATACGCCACCAAGCAATCGGTTTGTTCCGCTTCACCCTGGCTTAGGGTTTGCAAAATATGGAGAAAGGCTTTTCCCACGTCGTTACGCAGAACCGATTGATACAGCAACAGTGACGCGGCTTGGCGTTTGAGGAATTGGCTGGAGGCGTTGGCAGGTCTCTTTGATGATGGCATGACGCCTATTGTAGCGGATTACAGAATACACAAGGAAATTTCGTTTCTTTCCTCAACCCAGCCTACAACGGTAACAGGCTTTTTGTTCCCAGCGTAATTGGTCGCTATCCTCTGAGTAAGCTGTCATGCATTTAAATTGGGTAGGGAAATCTGGCATAATCCGGACATGGTGATTGAGCATCATATTCCGCGATCGCGTTTAGAAAAAGATTATTTA
>CAZNNK010001384.1:0-1600 GCA_964574085.1 uncultured Coleofasciculus sp. | reverse complement strand
GCCAAACCTTGACCAGTCAATCTTTTCCCTTGGAGCCTTCTGCCCTGGAGTCCTCTGCCTTTTACTATATCGCTAATTGATTACCCAGAAAGGACTGATCTGCGATAAACTGTTTGAATTGTTCCTTTTGCGGCGGCTTAAGCAAACCGTCTACTTAGCTATCAAGTCAATTCATTAAACGATTTTCTGCTAAATAACAGTGATATAGATCACAAAAAAAAATGATGAAAATCACGCTCTCACCTAGTAATTCCCCAGAGAATTGATCTAGTATGGAATTCTGTGCATATCAAGAGTGAAAACTACCTACGTTATCCGCCATTTGGTTGAAAGAGCGCTTTATATCAGGCAACTAACTCCTGATATAGAGAATGAAATTAACTACGAATTAACTCGCTTAGGATATATTTCCGATGCTGATTACGAAGCCCTTGAATTATTAATGGCTGAGATGGATGCGGGGAGAATCCGGTTAGTTCCTAGTGTTTAGAGCGTTACGTTAATCATCACCAGCTAGACGGGAAATTTTTGTCAGTGCCAAAAGCCAGTTTTAGATTACCCTATAAAGTTGATTTCATGGATGACTCAAACTCCTGAGGATAGGTTTGCCAAACCTCAGCAATGAAATCAGCAAGTTGATGGCGAGTATCAGAATTATCTTTTGGGTGGCGATGTAAGTCTTCTAGTTGTGCTAATAGAGGAATGACCTCTGTATCCCAAACCAGTCGTAAAAACTTTGTGGGCCAAAGTATGTCAGGTCCTTGACGCAAATCATACAATCTGAGAGATTGAGGGAGAATCGAGGTTATGTCTTCATTCTCGCTTGAGGTTACGGCTAGCATCAAAGGGCGCAACCAGCAAATCCGCCGCCATTCAACGACTTCAATCACTTCAGCGTATAAGTAGCGTGTTGCGTATTCTAAACAAACAATCTGGTGAGTCTGAATAATGCTCATTTTGTCACAAGATTTTTGATTAAAACCACCCCTCGGTTGAATCTCAATCTGAGGGGTTAACCTTAAGTATCTGCCGTAATCCAATACTAACAAGGATTACAGCATTTTAGAATTATTTTATTATAAGGCACGTCCGTAACCTTGAGCTAATTCAGCGTTATACTCTGATTAGTTGCACAATAGTCTCGACAATTAATCGCTTGTTCCGAATTGGCAACAGACGGATGAATGGTACATTTGAGACGATAATCGTTGGTAAAAAATTGACAGTGGCTACAAGGGATTTGATGCATACGCCTGGCATTTGCCACACCGTCTTTAATCGCCAACCCGACTGTCACTAGGCTCATGATTACTATTGTCCACGCTAGACAAAAGCACAAGGGTATGAGAAAAGGCTGAATCGCCTGAATGAGGGGGTAGAGTACTTGAAACACAATCTATCCTATCTGACAAATTAACCAACACTATTATTAATAATTAGTTTTGGCAATTATAGCAAATTTTGCCAGATTCGATCACCAGTACCGCAACATTGGCAGTCCAATATCTTACCAAGTTGCGGCTCATTGCCGTCGATAAGTAGGGGGCATCCGTGTCAACTTAAGCCACAACCCTTGCCCATCCTAATTTTCAGCTACGGT
>CAZNNK010001383.1:0-1601 GCA_964574085.1 uncultured Coleofasciculus sp. | reverse complement strand
TAACTGATAACTGATAACTGATAACTGATAACTGATAACTGATAACTGATAACTGTTAACTGTTCCCTGTTCCCTGTTCCCTGTTCCCTGTTCCGGTTTGTGCAGCAGACCTGAATTCGAGTGGTTTCATGATTAGAGATTATAAATTATATCACGTATCAAAGTATTGGTTTTATATTGGATTAACCGCTATTTTTTTCGCCTCAGCCCTGCTGCGATTTTGGGGATTGGGTCGATTTAATACGCTGGTATTTGATGAGGTGTATTACGCCAAATTTGCCAATAATTATTTAACCGGAACAGACTTTTTTAATGCTCACCCGCCCTTAAGCCAATATATTATTGCGATCGCGATGTGGTTGGGGTCTCATTTTCCTTGGGATCAACATACTATGAATGGTTTGGCGGGTTCACTGCGATCGACCTGGAGTTATCGTTGGTTTAATGCACTCACAGGTTCATTTATCCCCCTAGTTGTCGCCGGAATTGCCTATCAGCTTAATCGACGTCGCAGCTATGCTTTAATCGCCGCCCTGTTAGCTGGGGCGGATGGTCTATTTTTAGTTGAGTCCCGCTACGCTCTGAATAATGTCTATTTGGTTATTTTAGGATTATTGGGGAATTTGTGTTTGTTAATCGCCCTCCGCCAATCTCAGTCAAAACGCTGGACATATCTGGCATTATCGGGAGCTTTTTTGGGCGCATCTGCTTGTATTAAATGGAATGGTTTATGGTTTTTATTCGGAGTTTATCTGCTTTGGGGGATAGCTTGGCTGCTTCAGTGGAGAAGTCATTCAAAACTCAAAAGTTCGGTAGGGGCGGGTTTAGTTGTATCTGGAGCAAAAAGAGACGATAGCAATAAAACCCGCTTCGACAAACTCAACCCTCAACACTCAACACTTAAAACTCCCCTGGTTAATCTAACTCAATTAAACGGAATTCAATTTTTAGTCAATTTTGCCCTAATTCCGGCATTGACATATAGCTTACTCTGGATTCCCCATCTAATTATGAATCCTCAACCTGGATTCTGGGACGCCAACTATAAAATTTTGACGTTTCACGAAAAAATCGGTAGCGGACCAGAGGTTCATCCCTACTGTTCCAAATGGTACACTTGGCTAATTATGTTCCGACCTGTGGCTTACTTTTACCAAACTGCCCAGAGTACAAGGGAACAAGTCCCTGCATACCCCCCATTACCCAAAGGATATGGTCAGGTCATTTATGATGTTCACGCCATGGGAAATCCTATCCTGTGGTGGCTGTCAACCTCAGCCATTTTATTGTTACTGTTGTTATTAGTACAACGTCTTTGGTCAGGAATGCGGGGATATTTTCCGCCGACAACGGTCAATTACATTAGTCTCTATTTAGGTCTTAACTGGTTGGCTCAGTTACTCCCTTGGATCGGCGTCAGTCGCTGTACATTTTTATACCATTATATGGGAGCTTCTGTGTTTTCCGGGTTAGGGTTAGCTTGGCTGATTGACCGTTGGCTACATCGAAAGGAAGAGTCTTGGCAAATTGTGGCGATAACGGTTATCAGTTTAATTTTGTTGGCATTTGTCTTTTGGTTACCGATTTATTTAGGATTACCT
>CAZNNK010001382.1:0-1606 GCA_964574085.1 uncultured Coleofasciculus sp. | reverse complement strand
ATATTAGGGACGTTTTTAGGCTTGAGGATTGAATTAACTCCCCTGTCCTATCCTGTCGGTCTAAACCGTTATTATTTCCTTCTGCCCTCTGCCCTCTGCCCTCTGCCTTATTTCCCCTAGGGATAGACCAAAGCCTGAGGCTAATATACTGGGTCAGCAAACAAGTCGCGATCGCAACACCGATAAACTGAGGCTGTAATGTCCAATCTCTCGTACCAATACCCAATACCAGGAACAGTGAGAGAAACAGAATCTGATAGTCTCTGGGATCATGTTGCTGCATTTGAGAACAGGAATAGAGAAAGGGAAAGGAATTCAGACGCCAGCCCGGTTCTGAACCTCCAATCCCTAAGAAAACGATCGTGTACTGAGTTGTGCCTGTAATCCTGTTGCCAGTATGCCCCACCCTCATCTTTACCCCTGAGTTGTTACCGTTTTGGTAACTGTACTTAAGCTCAACCCAAAGACTCCGCCAAAATCCTGCGAATTTGAGTATCCACAATATCGGGTTGTTCCACCATTGCCAGGTGACCGCAATTCGGAATTTCAATCACATTAGCACCGCCATTTTGAAAAAGTTTATGGAAGCTAGCCAGATGGCGTACATATTTGGGAGCCATTACTCTATCATTCGCACCTGCTAAAAAATATACAGGCTGCTGAAGCTGTGAGACCATTTGAGGCAAACGGTGAACCTCAGCCTCAGTTGTCGAATCCAAGAGACTCCTCAGTGCTGCTTCTGGGTGAGCCACAACAAAATCAATCACCCGTTGTCGTCCCCAACGCCGTGCCAGGGGACGCGCCACCTGCGCTCGTGTAAATAGTACATCAATCAAGGGCAGATAACATAACCACTGAGGGCGGCGTTTGACCAACTGCTTCCCGACATTGCGAAATCGTTCAAACTCTTCTTTTAAATAAATGCCGCCCCCCGCATTCAGACAAATCACCCCCTTGACTCGTTCTGAAGCCACTGATGCGCCCCACAAGGCAATACTGCCACCCAGAGAGTGACCAATCAGCCAAGCGTTATCGATATCCAGCTTCTCCAGTAGAATACCTAAATCCCTGGCATAAGCCGCAAGGGTGTAGTTGCTGGTCGATAAAAGAGTGGCATCAACGTCAGTCGATGAACATTGAGCTGATGTCAATGCAGCACTATCGTTCGCCGCCGCCTCGCCACAGGTAGTAGTTCCCAAACCCGATTTAGGGTTTGATGTTTTATCAGTTGGGGATTGAGAATCACCAAATCCCCGCAAATCATAGACTAAACATTGATAATCATTATCTAATCGGTCAATCAGTGGTTGCCAATAGTTACGACTTAACAGCCAGCCATGGATAAAGACCAAAACTGGGGACGAGGATGCCCTAGGAGGTGTTAATTCGTAGGCGTGGGTAGCCCCTAGAATCTCAATCGTTGCCATACATCCATCCTATCCGAGAATTGGGACAGGTGGTCAAGAGGGTGGGGAAGTGGGGGAGCTGGGGGAGATGGGGAAGATGGGGAAGATGGGGGAGATGGGGAAGTGGGGGAGCTGGGGGAGATGGGGAAGATGGGGGAGCTGGGGAAGATGGGGGAGCTGGGGGAGATGGGGAAGATGGG
>CAZNNK010001381.1:0-1609 GCA_964574085.1 uncultured Coleofasciculus sp. | reverse complement strand
AAACCTAGGCTCTCAGAAGAACTCTGGCTGATTTCTAGCCAACGAATCGCACTTGACCTACCATTGCCGGACTAAAACCCTTGTCGCCACGAGCTTTTATGTACTCGTAAACAATGTGAGAGATAGGGAATAATCGCGTCGCTTCCTTGACAACCCGCCGTTCCAGTTGACGGTTAGCCCTGATACTAGGAGGCAGCTTCTTTTGGACTCTGTTGTCAAATCGTTTGGCTTTATGACACCGCTGGTCATAAGGCAGTTTGCGGTTAATTCGGCGTCCACGTCTAGCTCTTCTAAGTATCCGCCTTGCTGTCATCTTTTTGGTGACATTGGGAAACGGAAGAATCAAATGAAGTTTAAGCAAGGTCGCCTTGGAGCTTTGAAGCCCAATACCACTAAACAGTTTGCCAGGATCTATGCCAATAACCACATCTTGAGTTTTCTGTCCAGAGGGTTTATTGAGTAGCTGGATGGCAAAAATGTTCAGGTCATTGGGATAGATTCTTGCCTTCCCATCTTTCAGCCAACGTCTGGCTCTTGAGGGTTTGGTGGGCATTAACGGACGCCCATCTGGTGAAATTACAGGTACTCGTTTTACAGTGAGCGAAGCCGAACTGTGCATAGGAGATAATCCAAACAAGAAGTTACTTGTTCCTTACCGCCATTCCGATTAAGATGTCCCCTCTTAAGGCGACCCAATCAGGAGTCTTGTAGAGGGCTGAACTAGGAAAATATCCAACCGTGCGTACCCAATCGAAACTCAGAACTTAGTAAAAACTAAGTGCGGTAGACAACTTTTAGAGGAAGCTGACTCTTCCAAGCTCACGGTTCAACGAAGTAACCGTGAGTAGTTGACAAGAGGGGTTTTTCGGTATCTTTGATGTTACCGTTTTTCAGGAAATAATTGGACGACTAATGTTCTAGCGACTTTGAAAATCATCAATTTGTGTATTCGGCGGTAATGTGGTTGTATCTGAAACTTTTTCAAATACCGTGGCATTATTAAACGCTTCAGGTCGTGCTTCTCCCGGAGTCGTACCCGAGATTTGCACACGCATTTGACCCTCTGGAGTCATTTCAAAAATAGTCATTACAGTCGCCCCCTGGGCCAAGTCTATATTCAAACCCATCGGCTTGGCACTAGATTCTACCTGATAACGCATTTCTAACGCCTGTTGGGGTTCATCAGCAACAGGTGGGGCAGTCATGAAGAGTTTACCATCTGGCGTAAAAATCCAGGTAATCATTTGACCCGGTGCTAATTCCCCTCGCCATGTACCCGCCATATCGTCAGCCGTGACGTCTTTAGTGGATGCGATCGCAACTTCAGCAACGGCTCTTGAGAGTAATGAATGAGAACGAACGGTTAAACCGAGGGTACTCAGAACGCCCAAACACAGACCAGAAGCGAGAAGGCGACGGGGGGTAATAAAAGAAAAATTCATAAACTGTGCCGTTGAAACTAGGGCTATCGTAGCATCACTTACGGAATCGGAGTGTTGGGGTGCGGAGATGGGGAAGATGGGGAGACGCGGGGACGCGGAGAGGGGGTGACGCGGAGATGGGGAAGATGGGGAAGATGGGGAAGATGGGGAAGATGGGGAAGATGGGG
>CAZNNK010001380.1:0-1612 GCA_964574085.1 uncultured Coleofasciculus sp. | reverse complement strand
CCTTTGATACGGTAAAAGGTTCAGATTATCTGGCTGACCAAGATGCGGTGGAAATTCTCACCCGCGAAGCCCCCGATGTGGTGATTGATTTAGAACATTTAGGGGTACTCTTTTCCCGCTTACCCGATGGTCGCATTGCCCAACGTGCCTTTGGCGGTCATTCCCATCGCCGTACCTGTTATGCTGCCGATAAAACAGGTCATGCGATTCTTCATGAACTGGTGAGTAATCTCCGCAAGAATGACGTGACCGTGTACGAAGAATGGTACGTCATGCGGCTGATTTTGGAAGATGGGCAGGCAAAAGGGGTGGTGATGTTCAACATCCTCACCACTCACCTGCAAGTGGTACGGGCAAAAGCGGTGATGTTTGCCACCGGGGGGTATGGACGGGTGTTTAATACCACCTCCAATGATTTTGCCTCGACGGGGGATGGTTTAGCGATGTCCGCGTTGGCTGGAGTGCCGTTGGAGGATATGGAGTTTGTCCAGTTTCATCCGACGGGGTTGTATCCAGTGGGCGTGTTAATTTCAGAAGCGGTACGGGGTGAAGGGGCGTATTTAATTAATAGCCAAGGCGATCGCTTCATGGCAAATTATGCCCCGAGTAAAATGGAACTCGCCCCACGAGATATTACCTCACGGGCGATCGCATTGGAAATCCGTGCCGGTCGAGGAGTGCATCCCGATGGGAATCCTGGAGGTCCTTGTGTCTATCTGGACTTGCGGCACATGGGTAAAGAAAAAATCATGAGTCGGATTCCCTTCTGTTGGGAAGAAGCCCATCGACTCGTCGGTGTTGATGCGGTACACGAACCCATGCCCGTGCGTCCTACCGCTCATTATTCCATGGGTGGCATTCCCGTCAATACCGATGGACAAGTGCGACGTGGACCCGATGGATTGGTTGACGGATTTTTTGCCGCCGGGGAATCCGCTTGTGTCTCGGTTCACGGTGCCAATCGCTTGGGGAGTAATTCCCTGCTAGAATGTGTGGTTTACGGCAGGCGAACGGGGGCGGCGATCGCGCAATCTGTGCAGAACCGCAAATTACCCGACATTGATGAGCAACTCTATCTCAATGCTGCCCAGAATAAAATTAATGCGCTGCTGGGTCAATCCGGAAACCTGCGGATCAATCAACTGCGTCAAAACTTTCAAGACTGCATGACTCAATACTGCGGCGTCTTCCGCACCGAGGCGTTAATGCAGGAGGGATTGAATCAATTGCAACAGTTAAAACAGCAGTACCAAACTATCTATTTAGATGACAAAGGAAGCTGCTGGAATACGGAATTAATCGAAGCGTTAGAACTGCGGAATCTCATGGTGGTTGGGGAAATCATTCTCACCTCTGCCCTCAATCGCCAAGAAAGTCGGGGTGCCCATTCTCGCGAGGATTATCCCCAACGGGATGATGCCAACTTTTTGAAGCATACCTTGGCATACTATTCCTCAGCCGGAATTGATTTGCAGTATAAATCGGTGGCGATGACCCGCTTTGAACCCCAAGAACGCAAGTATTAGGCAGTTCGGTTTCTCGTCTCTGGCTCCCTTCTCCCAACCTTGGGAGAGGGGCTGGGGGTGAGCTAACAGGTGTAGGTTTTTTATTT
>CAZNNK010001379.1:0-1612 GCA_964574085.1 uncultured Coleofasciculus sp. | reverse complement strand
CCGGTTGAATACTCACATTTAGGTGGAGACAAGGCAGAAGGCAGAAGGCAGAAGGCAGAAGGCAAAAGGCAGAGGGCAGAAGGGAAGGAGCTTTTGTTGCAAGGAAGAAGGATATTACGGTTATTTTGGCGGACATGATATCACCTAACCAATTCCCAATGTAGGGGCGGGTTTAGGGAAAAAATTAATAGAGCCACCAATCACCTTTCTACAAAACCCGCCCTGCCCTAATCTTTCATATCATGTCCGGTTGAATACTCACATTTAGGTGGAGACAAGGCAGAAGGCAGAAGGCAGAAGGCAGAAGGCAAAAGGCAGAGGGCAGAAGGGAAGGAGCTTTTGTTGCAAGGAAAAAGGATATTACGGTTATTTTGGCGGACATGATATCACCGAACCAATTCCCAATGTAGGGGCGGGTTTAGGGACAAAATTAATGGAGTCACCAATCACCTTTCTACAAAACCCGCCCTGCCCCAATTTCGACATTTTTTTAGTGCGATCGCGGTTGAGAATAAGGTGGGTTGGGTTGTCCAGTTTGGGATTAATCGATTGCCTGTCGGTGGGGGAATGGGCGGGTTTTGTTGTTCCGTTATCGGTGAATAGCGGAATTTAGTCCCTAAACCCGCCCCTACATCTAATTTTTCTGCCCCAAATGCCTTGGTAAATAGATTACGCAAATTTATTTTTTTGTCCAAAGTCCAATGTTTTATGAATAAACCTCGCCCCTGGCAAACCCTAGACCGTTTCGTGGAAATCCGTTCCCCCTGGCTTACTCTAATCGGTGAACACCTGCAAGATGACCAAGGGCGAATTCTCGACTATTGGCGAGTTGAAAAAGCCGATTCAGTTGTAATCGTCACGATTCAGGCGGGGAAATTTCTGCTTCCTGCACCAACCTATCGCCCTGGTGTCAGAGAAGCAACCCTGGATTTTCCCGGTGGACGAGTCAATCCTGAACAAACCCCCGTCACCGCCGTTCCCGGAATCGTAAGCCGGGAATTAGGAGTCTCTGAAGACGCGATCGCGACCCTAACTCCCCTCAATTCTACAGGATGGGCAATCAATAGCTCCTTCTCGAACCAATCTCTCTACGGTTTCGTTGCTGAACTTGACCCCGCAGTCGCCGTGAACCCCAACCGAATCGACACCACTTACCCCACCACATCCGCCGGAATTCACTCCCTCCTGCAAGAGTTAACCTGTCTCCAATGTCGTGCTGTGCTGCTAGAGTGGCAGAGTCAGAGGATTATCGCTGAAGGATGAACCATGAACGATAAAATATGAACTGTTTGTCATCAGCGAGCTACCAATGAGTGTTTCTCCTCAACTTCTTCCCCATGAGCATACTTTATCGTTAAAGACGGAAGTTCTTGCCGATGTCTTGATCAATGTCGAAAATATCCTAATTATCCAAGATTTAGATGGCGTCTGTATGGGACTGGTTAAAGACCCATTAACGCGAGTGATTGACCGCAACTATGTTAAGGCAACACGGGCGTTTGAGGGTCATTTTTATGTCCTGACGAATGGAGAACATATTGGAGAACGAGGAGTCAATGGTATCATTGAACGCGCCTTTGGCAATCCGGCTGAAGTTAAGGAAAAGGGGCTG
>CAZNNK010001378.1:0-1615 GCA_964574085.1 uncultured Coleofasciculus sp. | reverse complement strand
ACGGTTCGAGGGACGTGAGACCCGTCACTGCAGTAGACTTTATCGGTTTTATGGGGGTACGTCGGTTATTGGTGTAAACTTAAGCAAAAATCTGCAATACCTTGATTTTACCCCACCCTAACCCTCCCCTTATCAAGGGGAGGGAATTGGAATAGGTTTAAGTTTACACGAATCATATCGATGTCACCTAAAAATACTAATCTATCAGTTTTTTACTCTACTATAATATAAAATGAATTCAACTCAAGACTATATGCATAATTTTGCTATAAAAAAGCAAGAAGTTATGGAGTTAGTTGATGCATTAATTAACAAACAAAAAGCTATTGATGGATCATCAAAATCTCGCCAAAAGATTCTTGATGAGATTTCTAATATTTTAGTTTTTATTCAACGGATTGAAAGACTAAGTATAAAAAAGAAGCAAGTTGACCGAGGACATGAACCCAGAGTTCTAGAACTTACCAGTATCCTTGACGTTTTAATTCCAGCGATTAAATCGGTTGTGGATGACAAAGCGGGTATTTCTCTGGTCAAACAGACCCGAATTAGGCTGTTGCGATCGCTCCGCCGACACGAACCATTTTTCCTAATCCTTAGACGCTCGATTTTTAATAGTTTTATCGATGTTTACTATTTAGATTCAGTCCCCACTAAAGTCATTATCGGACTGTGCTTTCCTTTTTCCTTTGCCGGGATTATTGCGCTGATTTCTTCGGTTTATTTTTTAAATTATGGAACTCAAACTTCCGAACTATCCCAAGTTAGTGAATCCTTGGAGAAAATCAGCAATGAACGTGAAGAAATAAAACAAAGCTTAGCCGATATGGAGGCACCCCAAAGAACCTTAAGTTCATTAGGTGCGGGCAGCCGTCCAACTTCCATGGAAGAAAGAATCCGTGAGGTTGAATCAACCTTGACATCCCTCGAAGATCAGGTCAAGGAAGAACTTCAATTAATGGAAGAACAAAATCAATCAGCTAAACAATTAACCATCACCTTGCCCTTTGGTTTGGAAACAATTTCTTTATCACCAGAAGATTCTCAAATTATTTTCCGAGTGTTTGTGGTTGGCGCATCGGGAGCGTTGGGGAGTGTAGTCAGTATTTTAATTCGACTGAAGGAGTTTGATGTAGAGTTTCGAGAAATCCTCGATCCAGTTATTCCCTTTTTAATCGGGGCGTTTAAGCCAATTATTGGCGCATCATTTGGTGTTTTTATGTACACCCTAATTAGTTCTGGACTGATTCCCCTGGATACGAACCCAACAGAGGCTACTGGTAGAAAAGAAGAATTATTTTATTTTGCGATCGCGTTTACCGTTGGATTTAGTGAACGGTTAGCCAAAGATGTGATTGCCCGGGCGGAAACGACGGTAAAACTGGGAAACGTTAAAGAAATCCGAGAAATAAGAGAAATAGAGGAATCAGGAGAAAAATAAGTAACCATGAACTCACCCCCGATATCTGATGGTTCATTATCGCCGACGCTGGCTCAACTCCAACTCCAGCAAGTGAGTTTAGTGACAGCAGCTAAAGGCGCGATTCCAGCAACGCCTATTCTCAGCGATATTTCCTTTGGGGTGGCTAGAGGCGATCGCATAACATTAATTGGT
>CAZNNK010001377.1:0-1622 GCA_964574085.1 uncultured Coleofasciculus sp. | reverse complement strand
AAGTTGGCAATCGCCAGGATATCCAGGGAAAGGTTAAACAAGCGATCGCGTTCTAGTAGTATGTGTTGACGTTCCCTTAATTCAGCTTGAAGCTGGGAATAGAGTTCGGCTTGTTGGATGGCGATCGTGACTTGCGTCGTTAATGAACAGAGGAGTTCAGCTTCCCACGGTTGCCATTTTCTGGTGGTGGTATAGTGATGAGCAATCAGTAATCCCCAAAGGGTTTCATTCTCCAGAATCGGCATCACGAGTTTGGATTTAACCCCAAACCGCCTGACGGTATCCGCCAAACAGTATCCGATGTCATCCCGTTCGACATCCGCAATGGTATGAATTCCCCCGCAACAGTAAAATTGATGACAAGCTGGGGGAAAGATTAAGTCAGGGAGAGAATGGTCTTGGGGAACCGAACAGTCTGAGGCTAAGGCTTGGGCGACAAGCTTTCCCGTACCATCGCCATGAGTTTGGTAAATCACCACCTGATCGCAAGCCAACAATTGCTGCACTTGGGTGACGGTGGTGTTCAGAATCTGATTTAGATCTAAAGACTGACGAATCTGTTGCGCGATCGCACTGATTAACCGTTCTTGTTGAGCTTGCAAATGCACCGCAGCTTCGGCGCGTTGGCGTTCCTGAATTTCATGTTTTAAGTTGTCATTAGTACGCTGAAGTTCTTGGGTACGCTCAATGACTCGTTGTTCTAACTCAGCATTCAAGCGATAGATTTGGGTTTCAGCTTGTTTGCGATCGCTAATATCAATCACTGTACCGAGCATCCGCACCGCTTGACCGGTTTGATCATAGATATATTTTCCCTTGCCCTCAATCCAGTGAATACTCCCATCTGACCACACTACCCGAAATTCATGATCATACTCATGTTGTTCTAACTGAGAACGGTTCGCCGCTTGTTTAACGGCTTCTCGGTCATCGGGATGAATACAAGCCTCAAACATCCTGTATGTGCCATCATAAGTCCCTGGAGTCAAGCCAAACAGCAGTTCATGATGCTCTGACCAACGAATCTGATTCGTCAACAGATTCCAGTCCCAAATTCCCATCTGAGCCGCATCGAGAGCCAGGTTGAGGCGTTCTTCACTTTGAAGCAACTCAGCTTCTACTTGTTTACGTTCAGTAATATCTCGCAAAATGGATAAATGACGATGGGGAATCACATTAGCGGTTGCAGTATATTCCGCCTCCCGGATTGTCCCATCCCGACGCCGGAGACGAAACTCCCCCTTTACCTGTCCCTGTTCCAGAAACATACGCCACGCCTCTTGGAAATCAAACTCCGAGTCAGCAAAGTCTGAGATGCGGCATCCTAAGAGTTCCTCCCGAGATACACCAAACAGCCGACAAGCCGCCGGATTGACCTCAACATACTGTCCTTGATCATCTGCGATCGCCATAGCGTCGAGCGCTTGATTAAACAGTGCCTGAAATAGGGATAAAGAGTGACTGTCACTGTGGCTATACATAGCGTATACTATTGATTGACTCTCATCGGTTGGGATGTGATGTGAACAACCGCTGCTCATCCTATTGACTACAGCACCATCACCCTACATATCGGATAAGGTCTATTTTGAGTTGATTCCAAACGTTGGTAGAGAAATACC
>CAZNNK010001376.1:0-1622 GCA_964574085.1 uncultured Coleofasciculus sp. | reverse complement strand
GGGGAAGATGGGGAAGATAGGGGAGATAGGGAAGATGGGGAAGATGGGGAAGATGAGGGAGTTGATCAACAGGATGGCGAGGCAGGATTAGTTCCATCGGGGAGCCAAGAAAACGAGAGTCGTGAAACCCGCCCCTACACAATTGCCCAAATCACCGTTCAATTGGAGAAGCTGCAACGGGATATCCGTAATGGTCAAAAACGACTTGAGGCAATGGAACCCGTGAATATGTTAGCCTTGGAGGAATACGATCATACCCAAGCCCGTCTCCAGGAACTGTCGGAAAAACTGGCAACCCTAGAAGCGGAGCGAACTGAGCTATTGCTGCGAATCGAAAACTTTACCACCCTACGATTGAGAGCATTCAAAGAATCCTTTGATGCGATTAATCAAAACTTCCAAGCCATTTTTGCCGAACTCTCTGAGGGCGACGGGCATCTGCAACTGGATGACGCCGACGATCCCTTTAACGGCGGACTGAACTTGGTGGCTCACCCCAAAGGCAAGCCAGTCCAACGATTGGCATCAATGTCCGGTGGCGAAAAATCTCTCACCGCCCTGAGTTTTATTTTCGCCCTACAACGGTATCGACCGTCACCATTTTATGCTTTTGACGAAGTTGATATGTTTCTCGATGGGGCAAATGTCGAGCGATTAGCTAGAATGATCAAACAACAGGCTAAACTTGCCCAGTTTATCGTTGTTAGTTTGCGCCGACCTATGATTGAATCCGCCGAGCGCACCATTGGTGTTACCCAAGCTAGAGGAGCGTATACTCAAGTCCTAGGATTGAAATTAGGGTCTGCCAAAAAGGACTGATGTGGATTATATGTGATTATTAGACCTTGATACTATTTATTGATAACCATTCCAGCAGGAGTCGAGATTCAGGATTGCAAGACATAATGACAACTGAACTAATTCGTCAACGCTCCGATTTTTTAAACACTCAGGTGATTACTCGGAATAACGGGAAGCGCCTCGGAGTCGTCAAGGAGCTGCTAGTAGATATTGATCGGCGCGAAGTTGTGGCGTTAGGGTTACGAGACAACCTGCTCTCGCTGGCTGGAATGCCACAGTATATGCTCCTCAGTAGCATTCAACAGGTGGGTGATGTCATCCTGGTTGAGGATGAGGATGTAATTGAGGATGTTGATGTTGACGCCTACAGTACGCTGATCAATAGCGAAGTGATTACCGAAACCGGGGAACTCTTAGGTCGGGTTCGAGGATTCAAGTTTAGCGTAGAAGATGGCAAGGTGGGGTCTCTGATTATTGCCTCCTTGGGATTACCCCAAATCCCGGATCAGGTGATTAGTACTTATGAATTACCGATTGAGGAAATTGTCAGCAGTGGTCCGGATCGCCTCATCGTCTTTGAAGGCGCTCAAGAACGGCTAATTCAGCTCACCGTCGGTATTCTAGAGCGGATGGGGGTTGGAAATCCGCCTTGGGAACGAGAAGAAGAGGAAGGCTACTACGCCCCCACTACCCGCCCGGAAAATCAATTAGGGACAGGAATACCTGTTCGCACCCCGATTTCTCAACCCATCCAGACGGCGACACCCGTTGAGGAACGGTGGGATGAGGATTGGCAAGAACCGGAACCGGAACCGATACGC
>CAZNNK010001375.1:0-1623 GCA_964574085.1 uncultured Coleofasciculus sp. | reverse complement strand
CTATATATGTCCAGCCTTCTGAATTGTTAAGAAAGATGTGAGTAATGCATAGCTTCAAAAGGGGGAAGCCGAAGGATGCTTCGCTTTTTGTTCCATGGGGGATTTAGGGGGATTGACAATGTACCGCATAGCAGAGCAAACTGCTGTATATCTCTCAAGATTTGAATAATCCTCGATATAGAAAAGAGAAGTTTTATTTATCTGACCGACACTTGCTCTGATGCCAGACAAGTCTTAAGTTGGCTCTGAATTTGCTTGGCATCCAAGTCGCGTCCAATGAAAACGAGTTGATTGCTGGGTAAACTTGACCAATCATCTGTCTTTAAATCACACCGTTTACCGCTTAGTTGAAAAATGTGGCGCTGTTCACTTTCTTTAAACCAGAGTATACCTTTAGCGCGAAACACTGTGGCTGGTAACTCATTCAAAAATTCTCCGAAACTCTCCATAATAAAGGGTTGGTCACTTTGAAAAGACACAGAGATAAATCCATCATTAGCTAAATGATTGGCATGATCCTCAGAGTCATGCTCATGATGGTGATTATGCTCATGTTCAGAATGGTGATCAGAGTCACTCGCCTCCCTGTCGGCATAGTCAGCCGCATTGGTTAATTCCACATCTAAAATTAAGGGTAAGGGAACTTCACCCTGCTGTGCCTGTAAAATTCTCGCTTCAGCTTTTACGGAGTGGATATAATGTTCTAATTCATCAACTTTAGCCTCGGCAACTAAATCCGTTTTGTTGAGGATAATAACGTCACCATAAATTAACTGATCTAAGGCGGTATCGCTATCAAAATGTTCTGGTGTGAACGCTTCGGCATCCACAACCGTTAACACCGAATCGAGGCGGGTCAATTCCCTTAAATCGCCTCGCAGGAACGTCAGCATAATTGGTAAGGGGTCAGCCAATCCCGTCGTTTCGATGACTAAATAGTCAATCCGGTCTTTGTGTTCTAATACATTATAGATAGCCTCAACTAAACCTTCGTTAATTGTACAGCAGATGCAGCCATTGCTCAGTTCTACCATGTCTTCCTCGACGGAAACTAAAAGCTGGCTATCAATGTTAATATCGCCAAATTCATTAACTAAGACGGCTACCTTCAAATCCTGACGGTTTTGTAGGATGTAGTTGAGCAAAGTGGTTTTGCCACTACCTAAGAAGCCCGTAATCAGGGTGACAGGCATTCCTCGCTGGGGAACATCGACACCTTTTAAGTTAGTTGTACTGCTGATCATTTCTTTTCCCTATTCTGACAATGATAATCAGGTTATCGTTTTTGAATCAGATGCTAAAATCGGATACTTATTAACAGGATTAATCGTCTATTTCGGCTCTTAACTTGCCATGCATTCGGCTAATTCTTGTCGAATCCACTCGGCATTTAAATTTCGTCCAATGAAAACGAGTTGATTACAACGAGGAGGGTGAGAACGTTCACTTTTCATATCACATCGCTTACCACTTAATTGAAACAGATGGCGTAACTGACTCCCCTGAAACCAGAGAATGCCCTTACCCCGATAAACATTGGTAGGTAGGTTATCGATAAAGGTTTGAAATTTGGGCAGATTTAAGGCGCGATCGCTCTCAAATGACACTGCCATAAACCAGCAC
>CAZNNK010001374.1:0-1625 GCA_964574085.1 uncultured Coleofasciculus sp. | reverse complement strand
GCCTAATGCTGTGGGTTTTATAGCACCCTCAGTTGTTGCAATCCTACTCTGGTTAGACAGAAAAAGCTATATTCTCCTGGAGACTTAATCGTGAATGGGAGCTAGGGCAATTGCCGTTAAGGTAAGAACTATTACTCTTAGAAGCAATCCCTTGGAGCCATCTGTTTCCTTTCCTCTGCCTTGGTTTGGTCACCTCTTATTCCCATTCCCAATTCCCCTAACCCAATCTCGATTAAACAGACTCCGCCCTTAAATCCTCAATCAGTTGAGCCAGTTCATCTCCGCTCGCTTGGTAAACTTCCCTGCAGAAGTGGCAAGTTGCTTCAGCGCCTTCGTCTTTTTCAATCATATCCTGAAGTTCTGCTTCACCTAGCATTTTCAGCGCTCCCAAAACTCGATCAAACGAGCAACCGCAGTCAAACCGTACCATTTGAATTTCGGGCAGAATCACCAAACCCAAATCACCCAAAATCTGTTCAAAGATAGCGGGTAACGTTTTACCTTCCTGCAACAGAGGCGTGAATCCGGATAGCTTGGCAAAGCGAGATTCCAAAATTTGCACTAAGGACTCATCGCTAGCCGCTTTCGGTAAGATTTGGATTAATAGCCCTCCGGCGGCGGTTACGCCTTCAGCTCCCACAAATACACCCACAATCAGTGCTGATGGGGTTTGTTCGGACGTAAGTAGGTAATGAGCAATATCATCACCAATTTCACCCGATACCAGTTCTACGGTACTGGAGTAAGGATAGCCATACCCCACATCCCGAATCACATAGAGATACCCGTTGCGCCCAACTGCACCGCCAACATCGAGTTTGCCAGATTCGCTGGGCGGTAGTTCAATAGCAGGGTTATCCACATACCCTCTAACCGTACCATCTAATCCTGCATCAACCAAAATTCCGCCCAAGGGACCCTTGCCCTTGACCCGAATATTTACCCTTGACGCTTCCCGCTTCATATTAGACGCCAACAATAAACCAGATGACATGGTGCGCCCTAGGGCAGCCGTTGCCACATAAGAGAGCTGATGGCGCTGACGGGCTTCTTCGGTGAGGCGCGTGGTAATCACACCGACGGCGCGGATACCCCCTTCTGCTGCTGTGGCGCGAATTAACTGATCAGCCATGGAACAACCTTACACTTCTTAACACACTCCTTTTTTATTGTAGGTTGGGTCGGGTCGTTAGCATCAGGCGCGATCGCACTGTTGGTAGTCGGCGATGGATTCACCTGTACCTTCCCTGGCGACACCAATTAAAACAATTAGGTGGACACAATTAATGATGATGTAGTATTAAGATTTATGCTCTTGAGCAACAGACCTATTGTTTTTGGACACAGATTATGTTGGGAACCTTTCAACAAAGTCACCTCCGCATTGAACTCGAAGCCCCCCATACTGTTATCCGAGACAGTCTGCTGCATTCAGAGAAACTGCGCCAGTGGCTACCAACTCAGCGCCTTTCCCCTGGATTACCAGAACAACTCTATCCTGGAGTCACCTTTACCAGTTGGATAGGTCCGGTTGCTATCCAACATCAGGTAGAGGTAGCTGAGTCTTACGGGTTACGACTGCTATTGAGCCAGGGAATTGATGGCTATCACGAATGGTGTTGGGG
>CAZNNK010001373.1:0-1626 GCA_964574085.1 uncultured Coleofasciculus sp. | reverse complement strand
GCTTTGTACGTCCGAATAAACGTCCCGAATGCGGGAACACCAAGTTCTCGGAGTGTGGTTTGCGCCTCTAACGCTTCCCGGCGACTGCGAGAGTCTACCCGAGTTAACAATACCCGATGGGCGGTTCCTACTGGTGCGATCGCCCGCCGTACTGTTTCCATTAAAACCGCTAAGTCCATCGGTGCGGGAGGTGTGGGTAAAATAATATAATCGGCGATTTTGACAACAGCAGTCAAGGCTTCTGAACGCAGGGCGGGCGGTGTATCCACAACGGCTATTGCGTAGTCTTTCAGAGTTTTTAGGCGACTCAAGAGTTGAGGATTGGTTTCTTGGGCGATATCAAACCCGATTTCTCCCTCACTTCGTTCTACCCACCAACTGGCTGAACCTTGGGGATCAGTATCGACTAATAATAGTTGTTTTTTTTCCGCGAGTACGGCGGCTAAGTTGACTGAGGTTGTGGTTTTGCCAACACCTCCCTTTCCATTAATAATAGCGATTATTTTGGTCATTCGTCATTCGTCATTTGTCATTCGTCATTCGTCATCCTCGCGAAGCGAGAAGCAAGCTACGTCTTAGGGTCAGGGCGGGTTTTGTATAAACGTTATCATCAATAGCGAAACGTGATTCCCTAAACCCGCCCCTACACATTCAACATTTATACCGCTTCCGGTAAGGCTCCTTTCATCTTGCTTAACCAGTCGATTAAATTCTCTAACTGTTTATTGGCGTTGAGAACTCCTAATCCCCATACTGTTACTTTACCAGAAGAATAGACAAAGCGCGATCGCAAATGTTCATTGAATTAGAGATGTCTGAGTTACTTGACGAAGCTGCTAAAGGATTTGCCGTTGCTAAACCACCTGTTCATCATTGTATAATTGTACTGATCCCATTTCCAGTTCACCAAGCATAGCTATTTTGCAGCCTGTTAGTATTTTTTGTGAATCGTGGAGGTAAATCCTATGGAAGCCAACCTGAATAGCACGCTTGGAGATCTAAAGCAAATTATACAGCACCTTTCGATTAGCGAGCGTTGGGTATTACTGAAGTGGTTAGTCGAATTGCTACAACAAGAACCTTACAATCAGCAGAAAGAGAATATAAAAATCAATTTTAGTGCAGTTCATCAAATTTGTGATGAGATTAGAAGTCTACCTGTTCTTGACAACCGATCTCCTGAGGAAATTATTGGCTATAATGAGTTTGGAGGATTGGATTAGTGGTAATAGAGCCTTCTGCTATTCTGGCAATTATCTATGCTTAACCTGAAGAAGCAAAATTTTTAGACCTCATTGATTAGAGTGAAAACCGCCTTCTTTCTGCTCCTAGCTATGTTGAAATATCGATTGTTTTAGGCACTCGGCATGGTGAACAAGGCGTCAAAAAGTTAAATCGGTTAATCGACGAATTATCAATTGTTATAGTACCGTTCAGTCGAGAACAAGCAAGATTAGCGACTGAAGCTTTCTTAAAGTTTGGTAAAGGTCGTCATCCAGCAAAATTGAATATGGGAGATTGCTTTTCTTATGCCTTAGCAAAGGCGATAAGTCAACCTTTGCTTTTCAAAGGTATAGCACTACGCATTGAGGTTAGGACAATAATATTGAGTGAAAAGGCAACAGG
>CAZNNK010001372.1:0-1627 GCA_964574085.1 uncultured Coleofasciculus sp. | reverse complement strand
CCCCATACTGCAATCGCGCCTTCTCACCCCAAGGGATATCTAACCTGCCATACCCCGACTTCACCCTAGCGGCGGCTTCTGCTAACACCTCTACCGCCGCCACCGGATCTGCCAAACTATCGGGCGTAGTTAGGGGCGATTGGGGATTCCAACTCGTGGCAAACGGGTTGGTATTCGGCATTAACTGTACCCAAGTGGCAAACAGAACCGTTCCCCGACTGTCTGCATTTGCCCGTCGATCCCAGTTGGCTAAGACATTCGCGGCTTCATTGGCTAATTCATCCCCCGACTGTCGTGTTGCAGCAATTAAGTCATCCAGTATCCGATCTGCCAATTCTAGACGTGAGGAGAATTTTTGAGCAATCATCTCCTCAAAACTAATTGGACTTTCCCCCATCAGCATCTTCGCTGATCGCTGGGCGCGGAAGTTCATCGATTGGGGTGCCATGTAGGGCGGATAATCATCAGGGTTAATCGCTTGGGGGAATGTGGTTGTCCAAGGTGGATCATTGGCATTTTGTAACCAACCCGTTTCTGGGTCAAGAATACGAGGTAAATCTGAATAGGGATGATACCTTGTCCATAAGGTTTCAGAGGTATCGCCGGGAACTACACCTTGCCAATAGTGCCAATCTCCCTGAGAACGCACGGGTACTTGACCGTTAAAGATATGCAAAATATGCCCATCTCGGTCAGCATAGAGGATCGTAAACATGGGCAGTTGCAAACGGGCGACGGCTGTCTCGAACTCTTGTCGGTTACGCGATCGCACCATATCCCACAATTGTGCCAATAACTGAGGTTGATCTAACCCCACCACCCGCAACGCGATCGCATTCCCCTCCTGCTGCGTAACTACAGGACCATGAATCGATCGCCGAATCACCAATTCCTGTTCTGCTAATGTCCCATTTTCCTGCTTTACCTTCAGGGTTTGGGTTTCGGTTGCAAAGGAACGAACTTGCCCATCAAACTCATACCCCCCATTAGCCAAGGTGAGTTCATAAGCCGTCCAACCCCGATGAGTATTAACTGTAGCTGTCCAACCCAACTGATCATTAAACCCAATGGATAACATCGGCATTCCCACCAACGCCGCCCCATACGCATCAATCCCTGGGGCGGTTAACTGGGCTTCATACCACAGATAAAAATCTGACCAGGGTAAGTGGGGATTCGCCAGTAGCATCGCATTCCCACTCGCCGAATGAGACGGTGCGATCGCCCATCCATTAGAACCCGCTTGAGACCCTCCCGATTGCAACGATTCTAAACGCTGGGGATTCACCACAAAATTAAAATGAGTTACCCGCTGTAAATGTGCCAACACATCCACCCCATCCACGGGCAACACCACCTTGACCTTATCGTCAATTTGGTCATCATGTTCGGCAGCATACCGATTAATCCCCGCCGCAAAGCTATCCAGATAACGCCGCATCGTTACATCTTGCGCCTCGTACCATTCCTGCGCCCTGGCGGGAATGCCCATAGTGCGGACATACTTATCCGAGTCCAAATAATCTTGACCCCAATACTCGGCTGCTTGACCCCGTGCCTGTCCATATAACTTTAGAATAAGATTGCCATGACTCGCCGCTTGCGCCCAACCAAACGCCTGGAATAG
>CAZNNK010001371.1:0-1628 GCA_964574085.1 uncultured Coleofasciculus sp. | reverse complement strand
AGATTACCCTGGTGACTCAACGCACTGATGATATTTCCGAGACTGAGGTGGAAAAATTGCAGGAGTGGGTTGAACAACTCATCGTTTTCCCTCAACCCAACGGCTCAGAGAACAACAGTGGACTACGGTCAAAAATGCAGCGCTTGAGTACATTCCTGCAACAAGGAACGCCTCAAAGTGTCTTAAAACAGTACTCCCCAGAGATGCAGGAGTGGGTTAATCAGGCAATAGAGTCAGGAAATTTTGACGTGATCACCTGCGAACATAGCATGAATGAAATTTATGTTCGTCCCCAATGGCGAGAGAAGTTGCGAACTGTCGTCAATATTCATAGTTCCCTCTATCGCAAGCAACGCCATCAGTTAGATGGCAAACCAGCGGATAAGCAGCTACGAGAGCAATTAAATTTACCTCTACTGCGCCGTTACGAAGAGCGATATTGTGGCAAGTTTACCAATATTGTCGTTGCCACTCCTAAAGATCGGCGTCAGATTGAGGATTATGAACCAGAGGGCAAGATTACGTTAGTTCCCAATGGCGTTGATTTTAAACAGTTTCCTAAGCGTGTCTCTGATCCTGGAGGACAGCGATTAGTGTTTGTCGGCGTCATGGATAGCCCGACAAACGTTGATGCGGTGCGTTTCTTCAGTTTAGAGGTATTCCCGGAGATTTTACGACGGTATCCAGAAGCCACCCTAGAAATCGTGGGCGCACGCCCTGTACCTGAGGTGCTAGAGTTACAGGAACGTCCGGGAATTACGGTGGCAGGGCGGGTGAGTTCAACCGTAGACTATTTGCACAAGGCAACGGTTTGTGTGATTCCCCTGCGGACTAGCTATGGGATTAAAAACAAAACCCTAGAAGCCATGGCAGCAGGAGTCCCAGTGGTAGCAAGCGATCGCGGCTTAGAAGGATTGCCCGTCGATGGCGGAGATGTCCCCCTGCGGGCATTACGGGCAAATGATACGGCTGAATACGTGTATGCGGTGAGTCGGTTATTCGAGAACCGTCAGCTTCGCAAACAACTCTCCGACAACGGGCGATCGCTGGTTGAGAAAAAATATACTTGGAAACGGGCGGGAGAGCTTTATGAACAGGTATTAATGGGGAAATGATATTAATAGGGCAAGGGATCAGTATCACCATAGGGGCAACCCCCTTGTTTCAATGAATAACTCCATTCCACTCCATAGGTTTGAGTTACCTTTTCCTCAACCTTATCCTTTGCTCATTGAGAACTAACACCTCTGTGGCATCAGTGCGACAAACCTCTCTCACCTCCACCCCAATCTCTGCTATAAATCAGTGAAATCAGTGTTTTGGTATGAGTGTAGATTTACTGGCATTTTTTCAGGCGACAAATCCTGGTCAGACGATTAATATCGCTGATCCAGAGGATCGCAAGTACTATATCGACTTCTCTCCGGTTCGGGGTGGGACGATTATTGAGGAGTTGAAGGAGAATATTACGATATTCTATGCTAACCAGCCGAGTTGTGATTTGTTTACCGGACATATCGGGTGTGGCAAATCTACGGAGTTACTGCGGCTGAAGGCGGAATTGGAGGCGGAAGGGTTCCACGTTGTTTATTTTGAGTCGAGTGATGACTTGGAAATGGGAGATGTGG
>CAZNNK010001370.1:0-1630 GCA_964574085.1 uncultured Coleofasciculus sp. | reverse complement strand
CCTTAAACCTACATGCCGCCTCTTGGATTCAATTTCAAACCCATGACTGGTTCGCCCATGGAGGTACATTCGACCAGAAATTTGAGATTCCTCTCGAAGCAGACGATCCCTGGCCCCAAGAGTATCGACCCCTGGAAGTGGGCGCGACGTTACCCGACTCCACTCGCCCCGACGGAGATAGCCAAAATCCCCCTACCTTTGTGAACCGAGTTACTCATTGGTGGGATGCGTCCCAAATTTATGGCAGTGATCAGGAAAGCATTGATAAGCTGCGTTCTCATGTCGATGGTAAGCTAATTATCGGCGAGGATGATTTATTACCCATCAACCCCGAAAATGGTGTCGATCTCGCTGGTTTTGATGAGAACTGGTGGGTAGGCTTGAGTATGTTACATACTCTATTCGTCAAAGAACACAATACGATTTGTGATCATCTCAAAAATGAATATCCCGACTGGACAGACGATGATCTGTTCAACCACGCCCGACTAATTAACGCCGCCTTACTCGCCAAAATCCACACCGTTGAATGGACGCCTGCTATCCTGGGACATCCCGCCTTAGAAATTGCCATGAATGCCAACTGGTGGGGATTATTGGGTCAACATGTCAAACGATTATTTGGGCGCATCGGAGATGGGGAACTCCTCAGTGGTATTGTCGGATCACCCACGGATCATCATACTGCCCCCTACTATCTCACCGAAGAATTTGTCTCCGTCTATCGGATGCATCCCTTAATGCCAGATGAGTTTGAATTTTACTCTCTGGAAAACGGAGAATTACGATTCACCGAAAATCTCTTTGAAGTATCAGGGAATCGCAGTCGGGCGCTAGTCGATAAAGTAGGTATGCCCGATTTATTCTACTCCTTTGGCATTACTCATCCTGGGGCGATTACTTTACATAACTATCCCCGTTTCCTACAGCAATTAGTCCGGGATAACGGCGAAGTCTTCGATCTAGCGGCTGTGGATATATTACGCGATCGCGAACGCGGCGTTCCCCGTTATAATCAATTCCGTGAACTCATTGGTCGTGAACGAGTCAAAACCTTTGAGGACATCACCGAGAACCCGCAATGGGCAAAGGAACTCCGGGACGTTTACAACAACGACATCAACAGCGTTGATTTAATGGTGGGTATGTTTGCCGAAAACCCACCCGCCGGGTTTGGCTTCAGTGATACAGCCTTCCGTATCTTTATCCTAATGGCATCCCGACGACTCAAGAGCGATCGCTTCTTCACTAAAGACTACACCGCCGAAGTCTACACTCAATGGGGTTTAGATTGGATTGACAACAACAGTATGTTAACGGTCTTGCGCCGCCATTACCCCACCGTCAGCCCCGCTTTATTTGGTGTACAAAATGCCTTTGCCCCCTGGCGTAAAGTCGGTGTTTCCGGATATTAATTGTTGAGATTGGGGAATAGGAAACAGGGAATAGGGAATAGTAACTCACGAAGCGTTGCGACGCCCCTGATCAGATCTCCCTCTTCCCTTGTTCGATTTCGCTTCCATTCCCCTTATAGATTCCCCTTCCGTCCCCCAACCCCCCTCATTCCCCCCTGCGAGGGGCTCACAAGGGTAGGTTTTTTAAGATTGCGGTTCAGGTAAGACAAGGAAGA
>CAZNNK010001369.1:0-1632 GCA_964574085.1 uncultured Coleofasciculus sp. | reverse complement strand
TCCCGTTTCGCTTCCCCCACCACCACCACAGGTGCTTCAATCTCCAATTGTTCTGGAGAACGACTAATTAAGTAATCAACATAGCCATTCAGTCCTTTACTCATATCCACCGTAAAATCCCGACCCGAAAACAGGCTGATCTGATTTCTAAAAATTCGTCTCACCTCTTGCAAAATGGGATAAATAATCCCCTCTGACTTAGCCTTTTCTGAGCCAACAGCAATAGCCCACGGTAAATCGGTCAATGCTTCTTGTAGCCGATCACTAGGAGCTATAGGATCAATGGGTGGTAGAAACCGTCCTCCTTCAACAGTCGTTAAGTTAAACTCTTTTTTAGCTTTAGCTAAGGTAAAACTACTGTATGCCATCGTTTAAATATACCGAATCAATAAACCTTCAGGATATTTTACCCATACCCTTAGCATTTTCATTCAGATTTTGCACCCGTTCCACCATTTAGCTCTAAATCGTGGCGATCGCTCTTTTTTCTGGGTGCGATCACCTCACCTCCGGTATACAACCCATGACCCAAGCCAGATTAAGACTCTAGTTATCACAGAACGCGATCACTACCTCTGCAATTCCCCAACACAAATAACTCGCGATCGCGATTAGTACTGGTGGATCTGGTGAGACTAGCTTGTGGATAGGTACACCCTGCGGCTTGAGTTGTTATAGCTATTAACTTACGCTATTCCCAGTCTTCGTACTTCAAGCCATTGATGCGACCAAATTCGCGGGTGTTGTGGGTAACAAGGGTGAGGTCGTTGGAGAGGGCAATAGCTGCAATCAGCAGGTCGTTGGAACCAATGGGCGTTCCTGCTACATTTAATTGAGCGCGAACCTGTCCAGCAATTGTAGCAGCATTGTCATCAAACGGGAGACTGATGAACTGGCTAAAGAAGCGGTTTAAGTTGGCTAAGTTGCGATCGCGCCTTGTACTTTTATATGCCCCGTAATACAGTTCTGATTTCACAATCGAACAAAGCCGAATATCGTCTGGAGTTAGTTCTGCCAGTTTTCGCGCCATGTTAGAACTTGCACTCTCATTGAGTAAGCGAATGCAAGCATTGCTATCCAGCAGATACATTAAGGTACATCCTCACCAAAGGTCAGTTCCTCGCGGATTTCGTAGGGAAGTTGCTCTGGACGCTCTAGTGGTTCGCCCTCCCAACTGCCAATGACTTCTTCAAAAAATCCGGCTTGCCAACCCCTTGACTCTAATGTTGCTGAGTTGCTATCACCAGACTTCAAGCGTTGGAAAATAACCATCACCTCTAAATCTTCATTCTTAAAGCCAACTGGAACTTGAATTTGTAATACTCCATCATCTCCAACATGAGATTTCAATTTAATGCTTTCCATATATCATATTTCTGCCGAAACTTTTTAGGTTGAGAGGTTTCCGGCATCTTAGCTTTCTAGTTCGCTTAATGCCCAGTCTAGCTATTTGGGTGGACAATGTCCACACTCTAAATTTAAAGATTTGCCAAAGTATTCAGCCTCATTTTAACTTATCGCACTAATTGGGTTGGGCGGATGTGGTGTGGCGATCGCTCTTTTTTCTGGGTGCGATCACCTCACCTCCGGGATACAACCCATAACCCAAGCCAGATTAAGACTCTATAAGAC
>CAZNNK010001368.1:0-1636 GCA_964574085.1 uncultured Coleofasciculus sp. | reverse complement strand
GGTATCTCAGAAAAGTCAAGGCGTTAATCCGGGAATCGCCTGAATTGCGGGAGATTTTGGATTCGCAGAAGTTGGAGGCGATCGCACGCTATACTCAGGAGTCTGGGGGGATTATACCAGAGTTTGATTTGCGCCGCTATCAGGAGGGGTTACGGGAAGCCTATGGGAATCTGCGATTAGATAGTTTGGATACCACGGGCTGCGCCTATAACGCTCTGAAGTTATGGCGAATATTCATAGCACAAAACGTGCGAAAAGTCCATGACGTTTTGCCGCAAATGTATGAATTGCCCAAGGACTATCAGCTGCGATTGCGGGAGACGGATCAATTCGATTCAGAGTTTCAGTTCGGGGAATTTGAGCGTTATCAACGGGTCTATTCAGACGCGCCGATACAGTCGGTTTTGGATGTAATTAATGATAAACGAAATTATCCCTATCTGGTGATATTAGGTGATCCGGGTTCGGGGAAGTCTACGTTATTACAGTATTTGGCATTAATCTATGCCCAATCGCCGCTACAGAATGCCATTTCCCTGGCGATTCCCATCTTAATTGAATTACGCACCTATATGCGGAATCGGGATTTAGGACAATGCCAGAATTTCTTAGAGTTTTTGCATCAAAGTAGTGGGGCGATTTGTCATCTGAATCAGCATCAACTCCAGGAACAGTTAAAGGCGGGGAAGGTGTTGATGCTGTTTGATGGGTTGGATGAGGTATTTGATCCGGGAAAACGAGAGGATGTGATTACCGATATTCATCGATTCACCAATGAGTATCCAGAGGTGCAGGTGATTGTTACGTCTCGCGTGATTGGCTATAAGCCGCAGCGATTACGGGATGCGGAGTTTCACCATTTCCTGTTGCAAGAGTTGGATGAAAAACAGATTCAGGATTTTATCCATCGTTGGCATGAATTAACCTTTACTGATGAGGTGGATAAGACTTGGAAGCGAGACCGATTACAACGGGCAATTGACAGGTCAAAAGCGATTCAGGAATTAGCCGGAAATCCGCTATTGCTGACAATGATGGCAATTTTAAATCGGCATCAGGAGTTACCCAGAGATAGACCGGAATTGTATCATCAAGCGTCACGAGTTTTACTGCATCAATGGGATGTGGAACGGGCGTTAATTGAAGATTCCCGCCTTGATCCGAAGACGATTGATTATAAGGATAAGCAGGCGATGTTGCGCCGCGTGGCGTATTTTATGCAAGCTACAGAAAAGGGATTGGCGGGGAATTTGATTCGGGGGGAAGATTTAGAAGGGATTTTAACCGAGTATTTGAGAACGATAGAGGTGAATCAGGCGCGGTTAGTGGCGCGGGTACTAATTCGTCAATTACGGGAACGTAATTTTATTCTCTGTTATTTAGGGGCGGATTATTATGGGTTTGTGCATCGGACGTTTTTGGAATATTTCTGTGCGTGGGAGTTGATTTGGCAGTTTAAGGAGACGCAGCGGTTATCACTGGAGGAGTTGAAAACAGAGGTTTTTGGCAAGCATTGGCGGGATGAGTCTTGGCATGAGGTTTTGCGGTTGATTGTGGGGATGATTGAGGAGTCGAGGTTTGCGGGGGAGATTATTGAGTATTTGATGAATCAGGAGGGGGAAGATGAGAAGTTTAT
>CAZNNK010001367.1:0-1638 GCA_964574085.1 uncultured Coleofasciculus sp. | reverse complement strand
GCGACTCTCGATACGGCGCTGGGGTTGTTTAAGCAGTTATTGGATAAGTTTTCTACAGAGGTAGAAACCTTTGGTCTGTTCCCCTCCCTGTTTATGGGGTTAGTCGGTAAAGATGGAGTCTGGGAACATTATGATGGTCATCTTCGCTTCAAAGACAGTGAAGGGCATAAGGTAGCTGATGGACTCAGCGAGGATGATTATCAAGACTTTATGGGTGAAGCCGTTGAACCTTGGTCTTATCTGAAATTCCCCTACTATAAACCCTTAGGATACCCCGATGGGATTTATCGGGTGGGTCCATTAGCCCGACTGAATATCTGCGATCGTATGGGGACAGAAGCCGCTGATCGGGAGTTACAAGAATTTCGCGATCGCGCAGGCGGTATGGCAACCTCATCCTTCTTCTATCACTATGCCCGCTTAGTGGAAATTCTGGCAGCCCTAGAACGAATTGAACAGTTGGTCAATGACCCGGATATTGTCTCCAAACGCACTCGTGCTGAAGCCGGAATTAACAGTTTAGAAGGCATTGGTGTCAGTGAAGCGCCCAGAGGCACATTGTTCCACCATTATCATGTGGATGAAAACGGCATTATCAAGAAAGTCAACATGATTATTGCCACGGGTCAAAATAACTTGGCGATGAACAAAACCGTGGCACAAATTGCCAAACATTACATCCACGGGAATGAAATACCTGAAGGGTTATTAAACCGAGTTGAAGCTGGAATTCGCGCCTTTGACCCTTGCTTAAGTTGTTCGACTCATGCGTTTGGTCAAATGCCCTTGCATATTCAATTAGTGGGTTCATCCGGGGATGTTGTTGATGAAGTCTGGCGTCAGTAAGCTAGTTAGTTTAGGACTTACGCAACGCCTCTATCTGTAGGGTGCGTTAGCGTAGCGTAACGCACCATTGCCACCATATAGCAATCCTATTTAGGTTGTGGCAATTTTCAAAAATGAAACCCTTGCTATACCTGGGTTTCGAGCATTTCGCTTGTTGCATCCTATTTAGGATTGCTATATATGATGTACCTGCGTAAGTCCTGTAGTTGCTAGAGCGCCGGTCCAGTAATCACGATGGGGGTAAAGCATGAGAAAATGGATTGACACAACAGTTGTGAGTCGTCTGATTGTGTGAAGTTTTACAAAGAGTTTCTCATTTAAGTTGAGCAAGAAGAAAACGAATGCATCCACCACTGTGGCGTCCGCCGATAGAATTGTCTGCCGTAGAACTTGGGATTGTTTCCCGTATCCGTCGCGCCAAACTATTTATCTTTTTACGCCAAATACGTCACCGCTTATTTGACGAACAATTCCAAAAGGAATTAGCCAAAATTTATACCGACAGCTCCAAAGGACATCCACCTGTCCCGCCAGCCCAGTTAGCTTTAGTCGTTATCTTACAAGCTTATACAGGGGCTTCCGATGATGAAGCGATAGAATCCTTGCTGATGGACAGACGTTGGCAGTTAGTACTAGACTGCCTCGATTGTGAAAAAGCGCCTTTTGGTAAAGGGACCTTAGTGCGCTTCCGTGGGGCATTGATAAAGCGACGCTTAGATCGGCGATTAATAGAACGCACAGTGGAACTGGCAAGGGAAACTCAGGGCTTTGGTCACCGTAATTTACGTGCCG
>CAZNNK010001366.1:0-1641 GCA_964574085.1 uncultured Coleofasciculus sp. | reverse complement strand
TAAAATCTATTCCACAATTTTAGCTGTGTCAGTCCAGTAGTGGCGTGGCACACCTGATTGGATGAATTAGAATTACGCCCCGAAACCTTCGGGTAGCACAGACGTGCGCCCGATTCAATGGTGAAATCTAATCCACAATTTTAGCTGTGTCAGTCCAGTACAACCCTATATCCTATCCCACCAACAATGACAGCAGGTTGCTGATTTTCCCTTGTCAGTCTAGAAAGGTTTGTTGAATTCACTCTCATGACGCTACAGCTCGACGCTGTATGCTAATGGTAATCATGCTCGCTCGGTGTAGGAGAACTATGGAATTGACGCAAAATACAGAACTGAGAACGATTGAGGATGAAGATGAAATTTCCTTACTCGATATTATTCAGTTTTTCCGCCGCAACTGGCGGTTTATGGCATGGGGAACGCTGGGACTCTCAGCCGTCGCGATCGCGCTATCCCTGCTGATGCCCAAACAATACCAGAAACAGCTCACCCTCTCAGTCACCCCGGTTCCTATCTCTGTCTCTGGTATCCCTGGCGTTGATATCCAGCAAGCCAGCAATAAAACGGTGAAACTGTTGGAGAATCACTACGACAAAATCGATGAAACTGAGGTCAAACCCACCTATAACACGGAAACCCAGCAGATCGACATCACCGTGCGATCGCCTGATACTGGTTTCTTAGCTGAAGCGGGTTCTCAAGTCTCTACCCTTCTCCAGCAGGAGTTTCAAGGCATATTTGGTCAAGCGATCGCCAATAGTCTGTTCAGCACTGAGCTAGAAATCACTAAACAGCAACAAGTGCTCGAACAACTCGAACAACAAATTGCTCAAGTTCGTGACTCCAATAGCATCGAACCCGAACGGATTAGAACGACTCTCAGGCTGGAGGCGCTAGAGACACAACGGGCAGGAGTTCTGGCTCGCATTGCTAGCCTAGAATTTGACAAACAGTATCTCGAACCCGCCCAGGAAAATCTAGCGGAGTTTACCTCTCAAATTATCTCTATTCAACTCTTAAGCGAATCCAAAGTTGAACCAACGCGATCTATAGTACAAATCGCTGTACTGGCTGCGATCGCTAGTTTCATGGTTGCTATCCTGGCTGCGATTATCCGCGATCAAGCCAGACGCCTCAAGGATGAGTTATCCCAGAAAAAGTAGCTACGCTTAGGGAACTAAAGTTCCCACTACGAACTCGGTTCCCTCCCTTTTAAAAGGGGAGGGTTAGGGAGGGGTCAGATCAAGGTATTACAAATGTTTGAGCTTAAATTGACACCAATGGGCATGTTCCCTACCCATAGGGTAGGGGTTCAATTCCCGGAGCGATCGCCACCGAAAACCTTTTGGGCAACTGATAGGCTTATCTGTGGGGAACATAACCGATCCTAGCCAAGACGTTAAAGCCAATGTATCATACCTTGTTGCAGCCAGTATCGCCTTAGAGGTGCCGTTCATGCCCCAAAAAAGGCTCTTTCCTTCCATATATCGATTGGGACAACTCGGACTCGATGGATTTGTAGCTTGGTCAGCTTGCAGCCTTGCTTTTTGGTTCCGCTTTGATGGTCATATTCCTGCTTCTCACCAAACCCTGGCTTGGATGCTTCCCCTCTTGGCGATTCCAGGGCGTTTGCTGTTTCAC
>CAZNNK010001365.1:0-1642 GCA_964574085.1 uncultured Coleofasciculus sp. | reverse complement strand
AAGGAATTATAGATATTATCTAATAATGCTTCAATGTCATTGGTCATTTGTCTTATGTCATTTGTCTTATGTCATATAGCGGCACCATTGTAGAGACGCGCCATGGCGCGTCTCTACAAATTAGCGGGTTGCTAAGACTCGGATAAACTCCAAGGGTAATCCATCGGTATCGGCAATAAATGCCACCTCGTACACGCGATCGCCGATAATTTGTTGAGTGGGTTCTAGGAGTATTTTCAGCGGCTGACACTGATCCGGATTTTGACTCGATGCCTCAGCTAGCCTCTGTTGTAGCGATTTCAGCCAACTGGGTAAATCGGGAACTGTTTCAGTGAGATCAAAGGAAAGATGATAGTAACCGACATAATGTTCATCCCCAAACGCATCGGGTGCAGGTTTAGGTTCCGGGATTTGAATCAATTCAATGCGCCCGCCTAATCCCTCCATCCAACAAGCAAGCGTAATCCCCGCCGTGAAGCGTTCACAAACCGTAAACCCTAATTGTTCGTAGAACGCGATCGCGCGATGAATATCAGCCGTGCGAATTGAAGCATGATGCATAATTCACGAATAGTTTTGATTGTTGATCTCTGTAGGGGCGGGTTTTACTAATAACACATTAACTCAAACCATTCACTTAACTAAACCCGCCCCGACTTAGGGATAGGGAAGCAAACAAAGGACCAATGACCAATGACCAATGACCAATGACAATTCACTCAAATAATCGGAAATAAGGATAGCGTACCGGAATTCCTGGCTCTTTTTCCAAATCGAAATTAATCACTTCCCAACAGGGATCATCCTCTGGTTCTGGGCTAAATGCCACAGGTAAGCCATAGAGTCGCGGGCGTCCCGGTTCCGATTGTCCGCGCCAGGGGGTACTCCGTTCCAGATAAGCACTAACTAAATCTCGATAGCGACTGGCAATAATCACCCGTGTTGCCCGATAGCCTTGAGTGTACAGGCGATCGAGGGCTTCGTGAATTTCAAAGCGAATCCCATCCGGATGGGTATGCTGACGATACCATTCACCCTGCCATTGACGCCAATGACGCCCCGATTGTAAGTGGATGAGTTCTTCAGTTTTGGGATCTGCCTCGAAAGCGCCATGCCGGGGACACAAATAGGTATCGGTCAATGTTAATGCCGGAATAGACTGCCGACAATGAGGACATTGAATCTCTGAACCGAATATGGGGTACTGTAAGCTAGGATTAATCATCTAGGGTTGAAGGTATCGTCATTCGGCGATTGCGCTAGTACCTAATATAAATATATATGTGGCTTCATCAATTATAGAATACGCTCGAACACACATCTGTATCTTGAGGCAATCGTGACTGACTCTCATCCCCAGTTTTCCCCAACTCCCTCCTATTGGTCTGCTGTTGATCAGTCTCAAGCCGCCTTTGTGGCGCCCAATGCCGTGGTGATCGGTGACGTCGCGATCGCATCGGGCGCCAGTATTTGGTATGGTGCTGTGGTGCGGGGTGATGTCGAGCGGATTGAGATTGGTGAATGTACCAATATTCAGGATGGTGCGATTTTACATGGTGATCCAGGTAAACCCACGATTCTGGAAGACCATGTGACCATTGGACATCGGGCTGTCGTCCATTCGGCTCATGTTGAACGGGGG
>CAZNNK010001364.1:0-1645 GCA_964574085.1 uncultured Coleofasciculus sp. | reverse complement strand
CAACAACGCTGCATCATATTGCCGATTCTTTTTTGGTTCTGGTTGGATAGATTCGGCAGGTAAAATCGTTTCTAGGGTTGATTCGCCGTGAGCAATTAACTCAGTTAAACAGGGTGGAGAAAAAGCGCGATCGCACTCCTGTATCTTAGACCACTGATTCCTTTGATTGAGCAGGGTTTGCAGGGCTTTTAGTCCCGCCACCACGCCGCCAACACTAGAGGCTTCGAGTTTACGAGTTTCCTCCCAATGACCACTATCTTCATCCTGCCAATAGCGAATCGCGTGAAAGTAACGAGCAAATAATACCAAAACCGCGAATTCATCAGCTTGAGGATTTAGTAATCCCTGGGTTGCCAATTGACAGTAAAACCATAAGAAAAATCCTAAAGCATCATTTTGCGCGTGCGCCCATTTTTGATTAATTTCCGCCATATTTTTACCATCAAATCGAACATGGGGACGCTCCATCACATTCTGAGGGTCAGCTTCGCCCTCAATTATCCGAATAAAACGCCATTGATGCTTTTTGAAATAGCTGATCAGCGCCTTAACGGTTTTCAGCGCAATTTCAACCTCTCCCAGAACATAATGGGCGTGAGCAATATAGAGATTATCTCGTACCCAGACACTGGTATAGTCGGTGTATTCGGCATCACTTTTTAACAGAGCAGCTGCGAATAAGCCATTCTCTAGAGAGGGAAACTGAAACGTGCCTTGGTTGTTGAGAAACTCGAATAACTGCTGAATATCTGACACACAATAGTTAGCCCGCATGAAGTCGAGGAGTTTTGGGTGATGAAGAATAAGCATTATTGGGTATAAGGAGTCGGACTTTCATTACAGTTAACGGTTGAGATCAGGGAAAAGGGAACAGTAAGGATAAACCATTGATATATCGTAGGGTGAACTCTGCCCACCAGCATAAATTCAGTGCCATTCATTATAATTTAATCAGTTGTTTACTCAAAAGTAATAATGAGCCTCAAAGACCGCATCTCTGAAGATATCAAAGTCGCGATGAAGGCAAAAGATAAAGTTTGGCTGGAAACCGTCCGCAGTATCAAAAAGCTGATCCTGGAGAAAGAGGTCAGCTTGCGTCCTCAAGGACAAGAGACACTCACCGAAACCCAGGAACTTGAACTCTTAGCCCAACTTGCCAAACAGCGTCGGGATGCCATTGAACAATATCGTAACGCGGGACGGGAAGACTTGGCGGAACAAGAAGCCAACGAGTTAGCCATCATTGAAAAGTATCTCCCTTCCCCCCTATCAGATCAGGAAATTGAAGCGATACTGGATGAAATTATTACCCAAACTGGCGCAAGTTCCATGAAAGATATGGGGAAAGTCATGGGACCGGCTATGGAAAAAGTCAAAGGGCGTGCTGAAGGTCGTAAGATTCAAGCTATGGTAAAAGCTAAACTGAGTGGATAAGTTGTCATTTGTCTTATGTCATTTGTCAGAGAACGGGGAACAGGTAAGATAGAGTTTTAAGTTAACTTCCTCATCACCCCATCACCCCATCACCCCATCACCCCATCACCCCATCTCCCCATCTCCCATCTCCCATCCACCACGATTCAAAAAATCCCAGATTACATTCTATTTGCTCAACACCGCTGGGCGGATACAGAAGCGGCGATCG
>CAZNNK010001363.1:0-1648 GCA_964574085.1 uncultured Coleofasciculus sp. | reverse complement strand
GAGTAATAACCTATAAGTAATTAGAGATTGACTTGGGGTAAACCAGAAAGCTTTCTAGTTTTAGCGATCGCACAATAAAAAGGGCGATAGAGAGATTGCACAACCAAGCGATCGCGTAGAGGAATTTGTGGGTCATTTTCAAAATAAGGACGCAGCAAATTTACAATCCCAACCAAGACACTGGTAGCAGCAATATCTTCTTTTCCATCTTGGTTTCTAGCGGTATTTATCCCAAATTTAGCGTCGCACCAAAAAACTTGTGCATTGGCATTACCACGAATTAGACGCCCTATTACTTGCCAAAGAGAAACAAGAATATCCCAATGCACAGCCTCGCGATCGTCTACAGGTAGCGTCCTTAATTTGACTGAGAGGTGCAGCAGGTGAAGCCATTGACGATATGCCGTGTCACGAAAATCCTCGCCTAATCCCCTCAAGGTTTCCCCTGTAGCCGTTTTATGATTGTCAATTGCCCAACGGTTGATGGAGTGAATGGCATAAGATAAATCGTCAGGAACAGGGTGAGGTAAAACGAGAAAGTAAGCTGCTCCAATTACAGCTATTCCGTTCTCATCAACAATATTATGCCCTCGCTCAAATGCTTTAATTGGACTGATCAAAATTGTTTCCGATCTTGTCGCAAAATCCGGCGATCGTCCCCGCTGCAATGCATGACGATTATCCCGCTCATCATGCCACTCCTTAGGAATTTCATCATCAGGAGATAGAGGGATAACTTGATCCTTCCATCCTAAATCAACCAGACGCTGGTAAACCCAATTAACTTGTTCATAGCTATTAACCATTAATGATATTTTTCTCCCCTTCAACGCTTTGAGTTTGTCAGTTAGATAATCCTCTTCTACTAACTTAGTAACAATTTGTTCTAGGTTACGACGCTTATTATCTCCTGCTCCCGACACAGAAATAGCGTTTTGATGCTTATCAAAGAAGGGTAAAAACGTTGAAGTTATGGTCATTTCCTTTGATGTATCTGGTACAAGTACTCCATAAACAGGTACATCAACATGATAGGCAGGTGATTTTCCCGCCCAACTTGTTCCCGACATCAGCAATAAGTGGGGACTGGCAATATTATCTGCTTTGAATAATTCATCAAAATGCACGAACAACCAACGTCCAACGCCCGTGCAGCGGAAAAACTGTAAGCTTCCTAATGAGTCTCTGTAGGATTTGTGGTACTGAAATGCCAGTTGATTTCCCATTGGCATTGCTGGAATAACCGCATTAAAGTCTGGTGGGGGAGCATCAAACCACATTGAATCTGATGTATCCAGATTTAGAATTCCTTGCACCTGTCGCCATTTGATCATCATAAAGGAGAGCTTACTTTGCAGAACACAGACTAGCAAGGCAAACTCTAGTTTGACGGAAATTTCATTGATTTTTTCCGAAGACAAGGGAACCGTTGCAGTTTGCTCAACCCATGTCCGAATAGCTGCACGTTTTTTGTCTTTTTTAGCCAAGGTAAATAAGGGATTCTGCTCGTTGTCTAAATTTCTGATATATGGCTCAAACGTACCCTTCATTAATGCATCGCATTGTTGAGATTGTTCTACATTATCCGGGTCTGTCCTTGTTAGTAACGTAGCCACCTCTCGCAACAAGAGCCAGTCCGTAAAATAAT
>CAZNNK010001362.1:0-1649 GCA_964574085.1 uncultured Coleofasciculus sp. | reverse complement strand
GTTTATGGCATCGTTGGAGATGGAACCGGGTACGTCTTTTGCTAAGACGGATGAGAGTACCTATCGCTTTGAGCAGATTTTACTCGCCCAACCGGACATTGACAAAGTATCCTCCCAAACAGGGTTTGAACTGACCCGTAATAGTACCTATTTCAGCGGCTACAGTATGGGCAGCGTTAACTCCGCCTCCCTGATTGTCACTCTCAAGGATGAGCGCAACCGTGACATCTGGGAGATTATGGATAGCGTCGAAGCTGAAGCCCGCCGCACGATTCCTGGTTTGCGCCGCATTGCTTTAAAGGAGATGGGTGTAGACGTAATGGCGACTTCGGCGGCTCCGGTTCAGCTTGCGGTGTATGGGGAGGATTTAGACATACTCCATCGTTTAGCCCAAAATGTACTCAGTATCGCTGAAGATACGCCAGGTTTAGTTATGCCCCAAACCAGTTCCGCCCTAACCCAGCCAGAATATCAGATCAAAGTCGATCGCCGCCGCGCTGAAGAACTGGGAATGAATGTGCGGATGGTGGCAGAACAAGCCCGCTACGCCCTCACAGGTGGTTTTACCCGCCGCTATTACAACCGCCCCAACCTGCGGCAAAATTCGATTCTGGTGCGCTATGAGGAGGAGGAACGTGGCACCTTGAGCAATCTAGCCAACACGTACATTACCACACCGATGGGACAACAGGTTCCTCTAAAGACTGTCGCCACCTTGGAACGACACAAAGGTCCTACGGTAATTGAGCATATTAATGGGAAACGGGTGGTATACGTCAACGGCTACTACCGGAAAGGGGGTCCGGCTTCCATGGATTTATCGATGGCGATCGCGATGCGGGCAGGAATGGAGTTGCAATTTCCGCCCGGTTATGGTATCGATTCCATGGGTGATATGACCGACATGATGATCGAGTTTGACCGTTTGCTCAAAGGGTTGATCGTATCGCTGATTTTAATTTATTTGATTCTTGTCATTCAGTTTGGCTCGTTTATTCAACCGTTGGTGATGATGCTGTCGGTTCCCCTGCAATTAGTCGGTGTCTTCGGCGGATTGATTTTGGCGGATCAAACCCTTTCAAGCGTTTCAATTCTGGGCATTGTTATCCTATCTGGACTCTCTCTATCCGCAGCAATTCTGCTACTCGAATTGATCCTGGCGAAACGAGAAGAAGGGGTTCCCCGCGACGTGGCGATTCGCATGGCAGGTCCAGTTCGGTTAAAAGCGATTACCATGACCACCTGTACCACCGTTATCGTAATTGTGCGGCTGGCATTCTTCCCAGAAATTGGTATGGATGCCTATTCCCCCATCGCTACTGTAATTCTAGGGGGGCTGTTACTTTCGACCCTGTTAACCCTGGTTGTCGTTCCGGTGGTCTATTCCTTCATCGATGATGCCACTGAATGGCTGAAGCGGCGCGGACAGCGACGGCGCATGACCCGACGCCCAGATGCCGTTTTGGGAAAGTAAGATAATCCAGGCGCGATCGCATTCGCCATAATACACCAGGAAAACGCCAAGTCTGACGTTATCGTTGAGCCGATATCAGGCTTTTGCTTAACTAAACGTTGTTTTTGGTTGTAGGGGCGAGAAGGGGTGACAAGCCGTCTTACACCCTTGAAAATGAGGCTTTGAGCGACATTAA
>CAZNNK010001361.1:0-1653 GCA_964574085.1 uncultured Coleofasciculus sp. | reverse complement strand
GAATCGTCTCATTCCGGGTTCTACGGTAGATATTCCGATCCGAATTTATACACCAGCCGGAAACCCACCCTTTCCGATTCTGGTATTTTTCCACGGTGGTGGTTGGGTTATTGGTAGCCTGGATGCGGTGGATAGTATCTGTCGCACCTTGGCAAATCAAGCGGGATGTATTGTTGTGTCTGTGGATTACCGTCTCGCACCCGAACATAAATTTCCAGCCGCCGTAGAGGATGCGTATACCGCCACGGAATGGGTGGCTAAAAATGCGGCGTCATTCCACGGTGATCCCAAACGCATTGCTGTTGGTGGAGATAGCGCTGGCGGAAACTTAGCCGCCGTTGTCGCCTTACTGTCACGCGATCGCCACTTTCCCTGTTTAAGTTATCAAGTGCTATTCTATCCCGCGACTCAATATGGCTTTGACACCGACTCCCATCGGCAAAATGGCAAAGATTACCTGTTAACCATAGAATTATTAGTTTGGTTTTGGCATCATTACCTCTCATCAGCCGCCGATGGACAAAATCCCCAGGCTTCACCCTTACTCGCAGATAATTTGAGTAATTTACCCCCAGCCCTAATTATCACCGCTGAATATGATCCCCTGCGAGATGAAGGAGAAGCCTATGGGATTCGCTTGCAAAAAGCGGGTGTACCTGTAAGAATGACTCGCTATGATGGTACAATTCATGGCTTTATTGGCATGGCACAGGTTCTAGATCAAGGTCGAGAAGCGCTAGCAGAAGCCGCCGTCGCCCTCCAGTCTCAGTTCAATTAAAAACCCTTACATAAACCTAGCTGGCTTGGCGATTCATGAGTATGACATAAGACATAAGACAATCCCCGCCATTAACTTTAGTTGTCTCCACCTACTTATTATGAAAATTGTATCACTTGGGTCTTCCGCGATCGCAGCTAGTGTGATCCTGTTCCTCAACCCCGGATATGCAGCCATACTCAACACCTCGGTTCGCTTAGCTGGATTCTCCCCAGATAATCGTCACTATATTCATCTAGAAAGTTACCGGGATTCAGTCACAGACGTTCCCACAGCTCATCTGCAAATTATCAATATTCCCAATAATTCCTGTATCAGAAATGGATGTCTGCGAACCAACTATGATCGCGATGCCTATAGTCTTAGCAATCAAGCGGCTGAAAACGACTTGCTGCAAGACACAGTAACCCTCCGACAAGATTTAGGACTAAATCGGCTGAAAGTTGGCATTAAACTCCCTGTCATCGATAGCACCCGTCAGCCGGATGACAGCGAAACCGTTACATTTCGCTTAAACAACCAGCCATTACAACTGCGCCTAGAACAAAGGCGTATCCCTTCCGTGTTATCGGGAGGCACGTCTCCCGTGGCACGGGCGTCCATGCGCTTAATCATAAACTATCAGAATCAGCGCTTGACTCTGGGTACTCTGAACAACTATCGAGATGCCGTGAAAGGCTATCGGATACGAGAGGTGCGGCTATCTCCTAACCGTAGTAATATCGTGGTTCTGCTAGATATGCTGCAACCGACTCACGAGGATGTCGTCAAAACCACGTTAGTGCAAAGCTTTTCTTTGCAGCCATTTGAGAATTAGTCATATTCAATCCGGGTTGACTACCTCAGTTAGGGGTGCAGAATGGGGTGTCGGGTGT
>CAZNNK010001360.1:0-1653 GCA_964574085.1 uncultured Coleofasciculus sp. | reverse complement strand
GTGCAGGTGATTCCCCATATTACCAATGAGATCAAGGAACGGATTCATCGGGTGGCAAAAAATACGAATCCGGATGTGGTGATTACCGAAATTGGTGGAACCGTCGGGGATATTGAATCCTTACCATTTTTGGAAGCGATTCGTCAATTCCGTAAGGATGTGGGGCGCAATAATGTGCTGTATATGCACGTTACCCTGTTACCCTGGATTCCTTCAGCAGGTGAAATGAAAACCAAACCGACTCAGCATTCGGTGAAAGAACTGCGTTCGATTGGGATTCAACCGGATATTTTAGTCTGTCGGTGCGATCGCGCCCTACAACCAGGGATTAAAGAGAAACTCTCGGAGTTCTGCGATGTGCCTGTAGAATCGGTGATTACTTCTCCCGATGCCAATAGCATCTATGAAGTCCCCCTGATTCTAGAACAAGAAGGACTAGCAAACCAAACCTTAGATCTATTACAACTCCCCCAACGGGAACCGGATTTAAGCCAGTGGCAAACCTTAGTAGAACGCATGCATCGCCCCATCCATCAGGTGGAAATTGCCATTGTCGGTAAGTATATCCGCTTAAGTGACGCTTATCTGTCGGTTGTGGAAAGCTTGCGCCACGCCGCGATCGCCTTAGGGAGTGAATTCAACATCCGTTGGGTAAGTTCAGAAGATATTGAAACCGAGGGTGCCGAACACTTTTTAGCTGGAGTCAACGCTATCATTGTTCCGGGAGGCTTTGGTATCCGAGGCGTAGATGGCAAAATTGCGGCGATTGAATATGCCCGTACCCATAAGATTCCCTTCCTGGGTTTATGCTTGGGAATGCAGTGTTCTGTGATTGAATGGGCGCAGAATATTGCCCTGCTTGAAGATGCTCATAGTGCCGAATTTGTACCCAATGCTCGCAATCCCGTGATTAACTTGTTGCCCGAACAGCAGGATGTTGTGGACTTAGGTGGTACGATGCGCTTAGGGATGTGTCCTTGTCGGATTCTGCCGAATACCTTAGCCGCATCAGTCTATGGGGAGGAGGTGATTTATGAACGTCACCGACATCGCTATGAATTTAATAATGCCTATCGTAACTTGCTTTTAGACACAGGTTATATGATTAGTGGGACATCCCCCGATGGTCGCTTAGTAGAAATCATTGAATATCCCGATCATCCATTTTTCCTGGCGACTCAGTTTCACCCAGAGTTTAGTTCTCGACCGAGTGCGCCCCACCCCTTGTTTAAAGGATTTGTGCAAGCTGCGATAGAACAATGTCAGGGTGAAGTTTCAATTCCCCCAACTAATGCTCCGATGATCCAGCAATCCCCTGTGCAGGTATCGTGACCTAGAGATCTGAATTTTGAGTTATGAGTTTACCAAAATTATCTACAACTCATAACTCAAAGCTCGCAATGGCTTGAGGAGGTTTTGTGGCGTACTGGATACAAATTGATTACGAACGCAGTGATTATGTGATCGATTTAGATCGCATCAGTGCGTTTGCCTGCGCTCCCAACGGCAAAATTATCTTCTGGTTGCCGAATAGTGCCCACCAAATTATTATTAATCAACAAAGTGACCCAGAGGGGTATCATCAAGTTTTGGAGTATATTAAACAAGTTTCCGCTCATTCCTTAGCTGGGTCTTGGATTCAAGTTAGATATG
>CAZNNK010001359.1:0-1654 GCA_964574085.1 uncultured Coleofasciculus sp. | reverse complement strand
TCTAAGGCTTGGCGATAGAGGGGTTCGGCTTCAGAGAATCGTCCTTGATTTTGGTGCAATTGTGCCAGATTATTCAGGGAAGTTGCCACCCAAGGATGATCTTGTCCCAGGAGGCGTTTGTACATCTCTAAAGCTTGGAGATAGAGGGGTTCGGCTTCTGTGTAGCGTCCTTGAATATCGTACAATAGAGCCAGATTATTCAGGGAGGTTGCCACATCAGGATGTTCCTCTCCCAGGAGGCGTTTTCTCATCTCTAAGGCTTGGCGATAGAGGGGTTCGGCTTCAGAGAATCGTCCTTGATTTTGGTACAATTGTGCCAGATTATTCAGGGAGTATGCCACATCAGGATGTTCTTCTCCCAGGAGGCGTTTTGTTATCTCTAAATCCTGAAGAAATAGAGATTCAGCTTCACTGTAGCGTCCTTGATAGGAGTACAGAAGTCCTAAATAATTCAAACTATAGGCAATAGCCTTATGATCTTCCCCATACACGCTCTGATAAAGTTGTAGCATCCGTTCGGCTAAGGGAATTGCTGCACTATATTGACCTTGATTGTAAAGTTGTTCAACTTGCTGATAGAGTTGGTTGGCTTCAGCTAAGTCATCAGTAGAGTTAGCGATGAGGGAGTCTGGATGGGGGAGGGAAGACTGAGGCGGTGATTGACTCAGGGCGGTTTTGGGGAGGGATAGGGATAATCCTGCTAGGGATAAGCTGGTGATAATGAGAAGTGTGGGGGGATTGTGCCAAGTTGTCTTCATGGTTGTCTCCTTTCCCTGGTTGAGTGACCCAATGATTGCTTTAGTATATCTTTGTCTTATGTCATTTGTCCTTTGTCTTATGTCATTGGTTTAACTATGGTTCAATCAGCAGCGAAACTGATATCCGTTGATGAATTCATCACTCGCTATGGTGACGATAATCGCTATGAACTCATTGATGGGGAATTAATCGAAATGGAACCCACTGGACCCCATGAACAAGTTGCAGCGTTTGTGGGACGCAAGCTGAACGTCGAGATTGACCGCTACGATCATCCTTATTCTATTCCCTATCGTTGTCTGATCAGACTTTTAGGCACAAATACTGCCTTTCGTCCCGATGTAATCGTTTTAGATCAAACTCAATTAATCCATGAACCCTTGTGGCAGCAAGAACCCGTCATTACCCTAGGAAAAACGATCAAGCTAGTTGTTGAAGTGGTCAGTACCAATTGGCAAAATGACTATGCTCGAAAGGTTGAAGACTACGCCATTTTAGGAATTCCTGAATATTGGATTGTGGACTACCAGGGAATTGGGGGTCGAGAGTATATTGGTAAACCCAAACAGCCAACTCTGACTGTTTGCAATTTAGTTGAAGACGAGTATCAAAAGCAATTATTTCGGGGAGAGGATTTGCTCCTATCCTCCATATTTCCAGAGTTACAACTCACAGCAGAACAAGTCTTTAACAGTAGCCGATTAGGAACGACGATGTAATTGTTTTTAGTGGCGTGGCAGACCTTATTTGGTGCATTAGAATTGTAGGGGCGCACCGACGTGCGCCCGATTTAACCATAAATCTATAGCGTTTTCATTTGAGTTGTGAACCCCACCCCTGCCCAGCTGACAGGTGTAGGTTTTTTACCTTAGGGTGGGGACAAGACAAGGAGGAC
>CAZNNK010001358.1:0-1655 GCA_964574085.1 uncultured Coleofasciculus sp. | reverse complement strand
CTACATGATTGGGAGGATTGGCGTGCGATCGCCTGAAAATTAGGATAGATTTCGTGGTTTGGCGGTGGGGATAGGGCGGGTTTCGTTGTTTGGTTGGGGGTGTGTATCATCATTGAATCCCTAAACCCGCCCCTACAATTACTGTTAACCCGGATTACAGCAACAGCCATTTTAGGTGTTTTCTCTCAACCAATCTTGAAACTTCTGCGTCTCTTCTAGCGCCGGATTAATAGAAAACCAATTCCCATTGCGATCGCGGTATTCATAGACGAACATGCTACGGAGTAGAGTGGTGTATTCCACGTCTCCTTTGACTGTCTGTTGTTGCACCACCTGAAACAGTAACTCCCACTCCTCATCATCAATGGATGAGGTGAGGTAATCCCGACTTTCACGAATTACGCCTTCTAGACAATCCCGCGAGATTGGGGGGTCCATTTGTCGCAAACAGCCAAATAACAGTCCCAGTAAGTTTCGCAGATGACCACCGCTGATTTGACAGAGACGATCTAAGGTTTCAGTATTATCAAAGACTTCGGGAAGTAAGGCTAATCGTTGTGCTGGTGTATGGTGAGGAAATGCTCTCACTAATACCATTTGCCGCAACAAATTCATCCCGTCCTTGCATTCTGACCCATCTCGTTCACGCACAGGAACCATCGGTAAAATCGTTGGCGGTAACCCACCGCCTAATCGATTTTTTAGAATTTCCACATCATTGGAAAACGTTAATGATAACGGCAGGGTATAAACGACATGACAATTCAGTTTCCGTAATTGGTCACCTCGGTCAATAAATAAGTATTCAGGTTGTAAGCGTTCTGAGGGAAGTGGACGATTATCCACCCGATCCAAATTATCGACAATCACCACCAGCCCAGCTTTTCCCCGTCGTCGCAGTTCTGTGGTTGCTCGTCCTAATAGTTCGGTATTAATTGATTCTAAAATACCACTGGTACGGGGTTCTAGATATTCCCGTAAGCGGCGACGGAGTTTGGGGCTTTCTTTGGTTTTAGCGGTAATTTTACCAATGCCAATCGAGAGTTCGGCTTCAGCATTTAGTTCAATCGGCGTTTGCAGGAAGTCGGCAATTTCACTAAACAAATTGGCAAAATAACCAGGTTTCAGTTTTATTTTAATCGCTTCTAAACTTTCACTGACCCGACCCGCCACACTGAGAAGAATATCCGTAATATCAACATCCGCCATATCTAAGTCTTGGGAGGACTCAAAGTAAACCACATAGTAGCCCTGCTTTTCTAACTCGGCTTTGAGTCGCAGCAATTCGGTGGATTTCCCACAGCCAATATGACCCGTAAACAGTTGGCAAGTGGGTTCATCGGGGGAAATTAAGGCAATGGTGCGTCGCAATGACTGAATAATTCGGTTCCCTCTGACCGGGGAAAAATCAATATAATACTGCTGATCTTCAACTTCCCCCACGGTTAAGGGCTTGCTTGGATTGCACGCTTTATAAAATCTCGGTAGATCTAGTCCCATAAGTCATCATCGTCCTTATGCTATTGTCGTTGAAAGACACAGAATCTCGCCATGCGATCGCACTTGTTGCATTATCCTGGTTATCCTCATCGTCACAATACCCCGCCCACCGACAGGTTTTGGGTTTTTCTTTCCTAGCAGCCAGGAAAAATGGG
>CAZNNK010001357.1:0-1658 GCA_964574085.1 uncultured Coleofasciculus sp. | reverse complement strand
GTTTAAAAGAGGCTAGTCAAACATAGTAAGACCAAATTGCAGTCTAATACAAAATCCCGGTTAGCCACCCCCTTGATAATCTAGTCGGCGCAGGCGGACTTTTGTTTGTGTAGCTGCGACTTCCAGTCGCCAAGGCAAAAGCAAAAAGGGGGTTTCAAAGGCGGATTTGGTATCATCTATTTTCTGGTATCAATCCGCGTTCTAAACTTTAGTTTTAGCGCGAATTATGGCAGGTTCATAGTAAACCGGAGATCCTTGATCGGCAACAAAATGACAAGTCCAGTAAGAACGAATAAAACTCTTCCAAATTGGCTCATTTGAGCAGCGATAATACTCACCTAACACGGGCTTAATTGCCTCAGTTGCCGTTTTCAAGTGATAGTGGGGCATATTCAAGAAAATATGATGCGCCACATGAGTCCCGATATGATGATGAATGGGATTAATAAAGCCGTAATCCCGATCAATTGTTGATAATGCGCCTTTCAGGAAATACCAATCATTTCCCCGATACCAGGGAATATCCGGTTCAGTGTGATGCATAAACGTGACCAAATCTAGCCAGATGACAAACACCACATAAGGAACCAGGTAGTATTTCACCAGAAATAGCCAACCGAACTGAAACGTCAGTCCACCTAAAAAGACAACCATTAGCAGCCAGAGAACTGAACTGGTGACAACATCCCATTTTTCTGAGGGACGGAATAGGGGATTATTGGGCAAAAAATGGGAACCCTCGCGATCAGGCGATCGCTTAAATAGATAGATCGGATAAGCTAGCAATGGTAAATTATACCGGAATAGCTTTTCATACCACGGCATCTGTTCATACTTAGTCTGAGATACCGGATACCAACTTTCATCGGTTTCCAGACTACCCGTATTGGCATGATGCGTTCTGTGACTGATGCGCCACCCATGGAAGGGCACCAGGATGGGAATATGACACAGATGTCCAATCAGGTTATTCAACCATTTAATCTTAGAGAAAGAGCCATGACCACAATCATGACCCACCACAAACAACGCCCAAAACATGGTTCCTTGCAGGAACCAGAAGATTGGGAAAAATAACCAGGAATCAAGCTTATAGGCGATGGCATAAAATCCAGCGATGATGCCAATGTCTAGAAAGAAATAACTGAGAGACTTCCAGACAGAAGGTTCAAAACAATAGGCGGGAATTGCCGTTTTCAAGTCTTGGAGAGTAAAGGGTAACTCTTCTTTCCGAATGGATGGGGCTGTAATCGTTGTCGGCTTGAGAACTGTGTTTGATTGCACGAAACTTCTAATTTAATTGAAAAACCTACATTGAGTCACACACCTGTCATATCGTGTATGACAAGTGAACCTAGAAAATGTAGGCTTAAATGACACAAGATTGATTGTAACCTTTTATGACCTTAGTTGTTCAAATAAATCTGAAATTAGCGGATTAGATGTTTGTCAACCAATAACTACGCTATCGCTTCGCGGCTCATCCCATTAGCACCAAAATAGCATTTATGCCAGATGTTGCTTTTGATCCCCATAGCGATATCTTATAGTATCAGTCAATGTAAAACATAGTTGACACAATACTATAAATATGTATTCAGTAGTCCATCAGACGTAGCTCTAACACTATAACTAGATGTGTTGGTTTAGGCAACCTC
>CAZNNK010001356.1:0-1662 GCA_964574085.1 uncultured Coleofasciculus sp. | reverse complement strand
GCCCCTAGCTTTAGCTAGGGGGTTCCTGACTAATAACTTAACTCAAGCTTCCCCTGCTCCCTCCGGTTCCCCTACTCTTCTTAACCGAACAGTGTTGGCACGTCTCGACATTCAACCCAGCATCGGCACTTGTCGGGGATAGCGCTGCATTAATGATCTCACCTCTCCAGCATGATAGGAACTTCGGGTAAGGGGAGAGGAAACAACTTGCAGATAGCCAATAGATTCGCCAAACTCTCGCCAAGCATCAAACTGTTGTGGGGTGATAAAGTCAGTCACACCTAAATGTTTTTGAGTAGGTTGAAGATATTGCCCAATGGTGAGAATATCACAATTGACGGCTCGCATATCCTGCATCACTTGGCGCACTTCGGCATCTGTTTCACCTAATCCCACCATGATGCCAGATTTGGTGTAAATCCAGGGGGCGAGTTCGTGGGTACGTTGGAGAAGTTCCAGCGATCGCGGATAATCTCCTTGAGGACGTACTCGTCGATAGAGTCGGGGGATGGTTTCAGTGTTGTGGTTGAGGACTTCAGGTTTGGCTTGCAAAATGGTCGCTAGGGCATCCCAATTCCCACACAAATCGGGAATTAATACCTCGATGGTGGTTTGAGGCGAGATAGCGCGAATGGCTTCAATGCACTTGACAAACTGAGAAGCACCCCCATCAGGTAAATCATCCCGATTAACTGAAGTAATTACCACATGCTGAAGTCTCAGCCGTCCTACCGCTTCCGCTAATCGGGTAGGTTCTGTGGGATCAAGGGGTTTGGGTTTCTTCTCGAAATCAATATCACAATAGGGACAGGCACGGGTACAAGCCGGTCCCATAATTAAAAAGGTAGCGGTGCCAGCATTAAAGCACTCGCCGATATTGGGACAAGAGGCTTCCTCACAGACGGTATTCAGTGCCAAATCCCGTAAGATATCCTTAACGTTGCCCACACGCTGCCATTGCGGTGCTTTGACTCTTAACCATTCAGGTTTAACGACCACTCCTGAACATGCTCCCACGAAAGTACCAGTGTTAATCCTAGCAAGTCTGTGGTAGGATGGATGAGATATTACGGGATGTAGCGCAGCTTGGTAGCGCACCTCGTTCGGGACGAGGGAGTCGCAGGTTCAAATCCTGTCATCCCGATTTATGTTTCTTGTTGAATAATTTGCTCTGTTCATCTCACCACGCCACTCGAGGAGAAGCCCCCAAGTGACTTCTCCCACGGTCAATCAGAGATTCGACTGTGAGGCTTCCTACTGAGATGGCTAAGGCTAATGAGTAGAGTTGGGCAGGATTAGTTATCATGCCAATTGTCAGACAGTATGTGCCAATCGGTCGATGCGTTCTGAATAACTTTGGATGAGCGAAGAATCCCCCGCGCTTCTAGCCGGGGGAGTGTCAATTCTCCGTCCAAAATCCCATACATGTAATTCGCCGGATCGCCTTCTTTGAAAATGACCTCATCGGCAGAAAATGACTTAGGTTCAGCCTGTTTTTGTAAGATGCTGACTGTGTTTGCAGGTTCTAACATGGTCTGTATGCCAGAGCGCTTTATGGTAAGGCATTATACCGCAAGTGGACAAAATACAAGATATCGGTAAGCCAAAGGGCGGGTTTTGTTGAGAGGTTATCGGTAGATACCAAATTTAAACGGCTAAATC
>CAZNNK010001355.1:0-1662 GCA_964574085.1 uncultured Coleofasciculus sp. | reverse complement strand
GTAATGATACCCGGTAATCCCTTCATGTCTATCGCATCAATGGCATTGTTCAATAGATGAATAAATACCTGATGTAATTGACTCGCATAGCCAACTAAAAAAGGTAATTGGCTATAATTTTTAATGACCCGAATCTCTGGCTTTTTCCCTTGGGGTTTGAGCCGATGCTGTACCAGTAATAAGGTTGAATCAATCATTTCATTAATATCAACCATCTTTTGATCCAGTTCATCCAATGTTGAGAAATTCCGCAGCGCTTGCAGTGATAATGTGACATCCATTAGCCGTTCCGCACCCATCTGAATCGAGTTAAACATTTTTTGCCAATCTTGGGCAATAAACTCTAAATCAATCTGGTCTAGTAACTGCTGAATTTCTGGCGTCTGTTCAGGACAAGCTTGCTGATAGAGGTGCAGTAAGTCTAACATATCGCAGAAATATGATCGTCCCAGGACAATATTGCCACAAATCCAGGTAATTGGATTATTGAATTCCTGAATTAATGCGGTTGCCATGCGCCCTATGCTAGATAATTTCTCGGATTGAATCAGTTGAAATTGAGTCGTTTTTAACTCCGTTAATGCCTGTTCTAATTTAAATTTAGCTGCTTCTAGCTGGATAGAATGACTGATATCTTGAAACACCAAGACTGCCCCAATTACCTTATCTTGTTTGTCGTGAATGGGTGTTACACTCCCGCCAATTGGAATCCTTTTAGTTTGTCGGGAAATCAAGATACTATCTTTAGGGATTGAAAAAGCAAAATTACTTTCAATTGCTGTTCTTAACGGCAGGTTTACCGATTTCATTGTATTTTGATTAACCAGTTGAAACACCTCAGTTAACTCTCGATCAATTGCCTCAACGAACTGCCATTCCGTAAACGTTTGTGCGACTTCGTTGAGAAAGCGAATGCGACATTGAGTATCCGTGACAATCACACCATCCCCCATTTCGCGGAGAATCGTGGTGAGTAATTGTTCGCGGGAATAGCGATGTAAGGCAATATCAATCGTGACAAATAATTCCCGTTCTTTAATCGGTTTTAAAATGTAACCAAAGGGAGACGATACTTTGACTCGTTCCACTGTACTCAGATCAGAATGTCCGGTGACATAAATCACGGGAATTGAAAGACGTTCCCAAATCATCTGTGCCGCTTCAATTCCATCCATGTCTCCCTGGAGGCAAATATCCATTAACACTAAGTCAGGACGGAGGGTTGTCGCCGTTTCTACTGCTTTCTCTCCGGATGTGGCGATCGCGCAAACCCAATACCCAAAGGATTCTAACTGTTCTTTCAGGTTGATGGCGATAATTCGTTCATCTTCAACAACTAGAATACTTGTCAGTTTTTTAGAGATTATTTTTGCTAAGTTTTTCATGGTCAAAACAAGGTTTTAATGAATACTGAAGGACAATAAGCCGTTGAATAAAACGAAAATAGCTCAGACCTAACTCTCTCGTTTTGCTCATAAGGGGGTTGGTGGAAATAACCTCAACTAGATTAAGTTTTGTAAAAGCACCTCAAACCCTGACAAACAGGACTTACGCAGCCACATCATATATATATAGCGTTTTTATTTGAGTTGTGAACCCCACCCCTGCCCTCCTGACAGGTGTAGGTTTTTTACCTTAGGGTGGGGACAAGACAAGGAGGAC
>CAZNNK010001354.1:0-1664 GCA_964574085.1 uncultured Coleofasciculus sp. | reverse complement strand
GTCCCCACCGTTGACCCAACCGGAACCCACGCCCTCTCGTCCCACAAATTCTAACGTGGAGATGATTCAAATCCAGAAAATCAATGTCAAAGGTAGCACCATCTTTGCAGCCGAGGACTTCGATCCCATTGTCCAACCCTTGGAAGGCGAAACGGTTACCCTGCAACAACTCCAACAGGCTGCCGATGCTATCACTCAACTCTATTTAAATCGTGGCTACATCACCTCAAGAGCCATTCTAGTAGACCAGGTTATTACTGATGGTGTCGTAAAGATTTTTGTCCTAGAAGGGAGTCTGGAAGAGATTAAAATTGAGGGAATTCGTCGCCTTAAACCCAGTTACATCCAGAATCGGATTCAGCTAGGCGTCAGTACACCCCTAAATACCGCTCGCTTGGAAGATAAATTGCGGCTACTGCGGGCGAATCCCTTGTTTGAGTCTGTAGACGCGAGTCTTCGTGCTGGTAGTCAACCGGGAAAAAGCAATTTAATTATTCGTGTGGTTGAAGCCAATCCCTTTGAAGGTAGCTTCACCGTCGATAACTATTCACCGCCCAGCGTGGGTTCAGAACGATTGGGCGTAAATGGACGCTATCGTAATCTAACCGGGTATGGGGATGAACTGACGGCTAGTTCCTCCTATTCCACCACGGGCGGCTCAAAGGTGATTAACATGGGCTATCGCCTTCCCCTGAATCCGAAAAATGGCACGCTGCAAGTGCAAGCCAGCGTTGATCGCAATCAAGTCACAGCTGAACCCTTTGCTCGATTCGGTATTGAGGGGGAATCTGAACAGTATGAGATTAGTTTTCGTCAACCTTTAATTCGCACCTCCCGTGAAAGATTCGCTCTATCCCTGAGTTTTAGCTATAGGGAAAGTCAGACATTTTTGTTAGATATGCCTGCCCCTTTAAGTCCTGGTGCTGATGCAGACGGGATAACCCGCACCAGTGTGATTCAATTTGGACAAGACTACCTACGTCGTGATTCTGGGGGAGCCTGGTCAGTGCGATCGCTCTTTAGTCTGGGTACAGGGTGGTTGGATGCGACTATTAATCCCGATCCTGATCCGGATGGACGTTTTTTAAGCTGGTTTGGTCAGATCCAACGAGTTCAAATTCTCAGTGAGGGTCATTTTTTAATTATGGGGGCTGACATTCAACTGTCTCCCAATACTCTGTTACCGTCGCAGCAATTTGTCATTGGTGGCGCTCAATCCGTGCGAGGCTATCGACAGAACGCCCGCATCGGTGATAATGGCGTGCGATTATTCTTAGAAGACCGGATCACCTTAGAGGAAAATGCATCAGGTGCGTCAACGTTCCAAATTGCGCCATTTTTCAACGCGGGTTGGGTGTGGAATAATCCTGATAATCAGAACATTCTGCCTCAAGAACAGTTTTTAGCCAGTCTGGGTATGGGAATACTTTGGCAACCGCTACCTGGATTAGATTTGCGCCTTGACTATGGTTTACCTTTAGTAGAACTGGAGGATCAGGGTAAAAATGCTCAAGATGAGGGATTTCACTTTTCGGTTCGCTATCAGTTTTAAGTAAAAGTTTAAGTACTGGACTTTGGTTTTGAGCGAACAGGAGAAGTTTCATATCATGTCCGGTTGAATACTCATACTTAGGTGAAGACAAGGCAGAGGGCAGAAAGGAAGG
>CAZNNK010001353.1:0-1664 GCA_964574085.1 uncultured Coleofasciculus sp. | reverse complement strand
AACCCGCCCTCCCCACCGATAACCGAACAACAAAACCCGCCCTCCCCACCGATAAATGAACTCTCATAAGTTTTATTTTTTCAGGAAATTGGATGTCTGACCCAGAGTCGCCCCAGTATATCCAGTTGTCACCCACAATAACGCCCTCGCACCATCCCGTAGGGATTTCTCAATCGGTTCCGGATCACGTCCTAACGACACCGGGACAGGTTTAAGGGTGATCCCGCGACTGCCAAATACAATTTCACCAATTACCCGCGCCCGTAACATGTGATCGTCCGCTGTAATCAAATAGACACCATCGATTCCTTGGGCTTTCAACTCATCCACCAACGTCGTAAAATTCGTCACCGTATCGGTAGCGCGGCGATCAATATGCAGGTGATTGCGGGGAATTCCCGCCTTGGCGAATACCTTTTCGGTGTACCAAGACGGACTACCCGACGATACCCAGATATGAAGATCAGGATGCTGCTGGGCAAAATCCGCCGCAAACAGTTCTCGTTCTTCTTCTCCCCCTAAAACCAAAATAGCTTCTGGCTGGATCAAATAACTTTGAAGTTGCTTATAGCCACAGAATAGCGAAACCGCCAAAATCGGCATCAACCAGGACAGTAATCTAACCTTAGAGCGCCGCGATCGCGAAAACCCATATCGCCGTTGACGCACAGAAATCCTCAAAAGCATGAATAAACAGATGAATCAGGTGGTATCAAGGAGGAGCGCTCGTTTGGGCGGAACCTGGAAATCCCCCCTACATCGCAAGATACCAGTCTAAAGGTACGCTTAACCGCAATGCAATCCATTACTGGAAAAGTTCCACGATCCCCTGAAAACTTTCCACTCTAATTCTCTGCTAGTCCGTAAAGCTTCTAAAAATCTACTGTCAGATGACTTCAAATTAGGCAGCCGCCGTGATACTATTCGACACAAAGGTGAAAGATGTCACCGATTGACACTGCTCATGTCCGGATAGCGATCGCCTGCGGCAATGTTCTGGGGAGCTACCTCGTCAATGCGCTGGAGTTGGTCTTGGGTGAAGGTGATGGTCGTTCCCTCAACATTCTCCTCCAAGTATCGGCGATGCTTGGTTCCAGGAATCGGTACAATGTCATCACCTTGAGCCAATAACCACGCGATCGCTAGCTGACTTGGAGTGACCCCTTTCTCCTGGGCAATTTCCTTAATCCGCTCAACCAGTTGCAAGTTCTTGCTAAAATTTTCCCCTTGGAACCGAGGTGAACTTCGACGGTAATCATCCGGTGCTAAATCCTCTGGACTGGTAATCCGACCCGAGAGAAATCCTCGACCCAGTGGACTATACCCGACAAAACCAATCCCTAATTCCCGAACCGTAGGCAGAATCTCGTCTTCTGGATCACGACTCCAGAGCGAGTATTCCGTCTGCAACGCGGTAATCGGGTAAACTGCATGAGCGCGTCGAATCGTCGCGGGAGCCGCCTCCGATAGACCAATGTAGCGTACTTTACCCTGTTCTACTAACTCAGCCATTGCTCCAACCGTTTCCTCAATCGGAACATTCGGATCAACTCGGTGTAAATAGTACAAGTCAATGTGGTCAATCCCCAGCCTTGGAAGGGATGCATCAAAAGCTTGATGGAAATATACAGGACGCCCATTGACGCCACGAACCTGACTATCTT
>CAZNNK010001352.1:0-1667 GCA_964574085.1 uncultured Coleofasciculus sp. | reverse complement strand
GACCAGCACCAGCAACCTGTCACCCTTAAGTGTAGATATGCAAAAAGCGGCTTATCGTCTGTCTGTGGGAAGAAATGATCAAGCGATACCCCTCAGACTTTTACTAGATGACATTGTCCTAAGAATTTCACAGCGCTTTCTAGCCAGAGTCATTGGCGGCTTTCTCACTCCCTATCTTCCGAGATGAAGACGGAAGTGATAGTCTAGATAGTGGCTACAATCTCACTTTCTTACCCTGGCGATCTCTCACGCTTGGGTTTTCCTGAGTCAGTTGATAGTTTTCCTGGCTTGGTTCGGGTCTGCTTGTCCCATTTTCCACCATCACCATCCATATTTTGGGAATTTTCGGTTTTACAGAGGTGATCTGAAATACATTGGGACACTGAAAATACGCTGATCTTGAATTCCTCTGTTCTCAGAGGTGAATGTCCTCCATAAGTCCTCAAGTCGTCGAACCTCATTCAAGTTGACGGTTGAGAGTAGGGAACCGAGACCAGGAAACAGTAATCGTTTGATGCTTGTTTATAATTCTTAACTCTGTTAACAAAATTTATCTTCAGGTACTTAGAAGCGCAGGTTTAGTGGTAAATTGTGAGAATTCTAGTTACAATAATTTACATAAATGTAAAAATTTAAATCCATCTATTAATCATGAGACAATTTAAGTAACTAAATGTATATAACAAGGTTCTGGTAACAGCTCAAGTTGGAGTTTTCCCCAAAAATCTGTGACCTTAATCACAAGGAAAGGTTTTAAAAGTCACAATTTATTTTCCTGTTCATCACTAAATTCGGTGAGAATAATCACTATTTTTCATGGATTAAATTACAGGATTCTTCCGAAAAATGAGAGATGATTTAACTGTAAGTTGGTTTATGATTTAGATTGACTTGAGAGCAAACGGGGAACTAATCATGAGAGTATTTGCTAATTATACGATCAGCGAAGGAGATATAGAACTTCTATTAAAAGATACAGAGAACGATAGGAATGCCTCCTTCGAGGAATGGGATACCGATGTTTTATCCCATGACTGGGATGCTGATGCTTTTATCGAGGACTGGGATGCTGATTACCCTGTAAAAGAGAACAACAGGGAGATCTGGTTTAATGACTGGAAGGAGTTCGAGACAAACTTAGACGACTTGCTCATTCACTGTCGCGAATGGGAAATATAAGCTATAGCAAAAGGCAGAAAGTCGGATACAATTGAGCGTGAGAAAAAGGGAACAGGGAATGGGGAACCGGATTAAGCGCCCCTCACCCGCCCTGACAAGCTGCTAAATAGTTGTTGGACTTTCGTATACAGACGCGACAGGTCTCCTCTGGAAGCCAGGGAATTAATTACCGTGCCATTTTTTAGCCAGCGAAACCTCTGATTAATCCGGGCTAGAGTTGAGTTCCAACCTGATAAGTTTCTCCTTGTACGCTAACTAAATCGCCTGCAACTAATTTACGTCCGCGTCGAGTTTCGATGATGCCATTAACAGTAACATCACCGTCTTGAATCATCAGTTTGGCTTCACCACCTGTGGACGCGACACCTACCCACTTGAGGAACTGATCTAACTTAATGGTTTGGATGGGGCTGGTCATGCTGATCTGGAGTCAGGCTAGTGCAGCGCGGCTTCAAATACTAACCAGTTAACAAGCTCCTTAAAAGCAG
>CAZNNK010001351.1:0-1668 GCA_964574085.1 uncultured Coleofasciculus sp. | reverse complement strand
CTATTACGCCCAGCTCAAGGGCAAGATTCTGGAACCACGGATTTTCAGTTTATGCTGCGAGGGGCGATTAAAATCGATAGTAGTCAAGGTGAAGTCAAAAATCGCAAGCCGATGAAAATTGGTCAGCATGAAACATCAGGCGATGAAATTGTTGTACTCGAAGGTCCTGGTGATGTCCGCGATGTGGATGAGCCGTTAACCTTAAACTTTGTCTTTCACCAAGGTCATCAACAGTACAGTGAATTTTTTCAAAAGGTGGCGCGAGAAAGAAAAGCGAGTGATCACTGATATCATGTCCGGTGGAATACTTACACTATCGGTAGGAAGTAGAGATATAGCACTACGCACACACGTTAGGACAAAAGAAGAAAAATTTAAATCGCTCAATCCCTTGATGAGTCAGTGTTTTTCTTCAAAGAAAGCCCATTGCCTATTGCAAGAAAGCCTAGCGCGTAGCGCTATACTTTTGTTACCAAGTTCGATAAGGAAATGCCTCGGTTGAGGCTATGCCTCCCTTGAATGGCTGTAAACCTTAAGTCCTTAGGCTCCCTTAATCTCAAGAATCACACTGGTAATGTCTGGGGTACACCAATCACAGGCTAAAATCTGATCCAGCAACGTTGATTGGTGAGTCTCGACTCGTTTAATTGTTTTGATAATCGCCGTGAGATTGCGTGTCCAACCCCGTTGCGCCAAGTAGGGACAATCCTGTGTCACCATCTGAGGCAAAACCTCTTTAGACAGCCGATCAACCGCGCTGAGGAGGTCAATCACCTCGGATTCACTATGTTCCACGCGGATAATATCGATCGCCATCAGCAGTTGTCTAACCCATTCACCCAACTGTTGGGGGTGTAGGGTGGTGGCTTCGGTTTGGGCAATGGCTTTGAGGGCGGCAATAGTCACCTTTGCTGTTCCCCCTTCAAAGGTGTCTCGTTCCACTAAGCGGGGTGGGATCTGACCAATGGTGGCGGGGACTGCGGGTGGTACTCGCCCAGAGGTTTGCACCCAAGTGGCGACGATTTCACAGAGGGGGCGAACCACGGCTTGGTTGGTTTCCTGGTTTAATTGGCTGCAAATGGCGGTTAACTCTGCCTCAGTGAGTAAACTGCCATTCTGGGTTAGGTGGCTAATCGCTTGTAAGGCGTTGACTCGCACCCCAGGAACCGTGGCGCGGAGTAGGGGCAGGAGTTGAGTGACGCTGAGGTGTTCTCCCGCCCATTCATCTAAGTCAGCGGATGCGGCTAGGGCGACGGTTTTGAAGCGACCCACGGCGGCGGCTAAGAGTTGGTTTAGGGCAAGGGGGGAGATGGGCGGGGATTGGCGGTAGAGTTTAACTAAAAAGGACTGGGAGGCTTTATCGAGATCTGTAATTGGGGGGTGTTGGTCAATGGGTAAAAAGCGCAGTAGCCGTACCTGTTCCTTTTGCCGTTGACTGGGGGGAAGCTGTTCAATGAGTTGGGGTAAGAGTGCTTGGGCTTGGGCAGAACCGTTGGCGAGTGCATCGAGGACGGGTAGCCAGCGAGTCGGCTGTTGGAAAATGAGGGGTTCTAACCACTGGGTCAGTACGTCTTGGTCGCGGGGATTGAAGGTGCTGGCGGTATCTTTGAGTAATCCCACGATTGAGTTAAACCGTTTGGTCTCAAGGGTGTCTAGGCGGGTTTGGGT
>CAZNNK010001350.1:0-1669 GCA_964574085.1 uncultured Coleofasciculus sp. | reverse complement strand
CCCCATCTCGGATATTTAAATTCTGAGTGTGATTAACTATCAAGTTACCAGCATCCCCATCTCCAAATGCTTGAGCATACAAACCACTGGCAAATCCATCTCGTGATGTACCATTAAGTTCGATAGACTCTGAAGCATTCACCGTTAAACTTCCCCCTTGACCTTCACTAAAGGTTGAAGCCGATACTGCTGCACCATCGCGAATGACTAAACGTCTGGTATTAATTATTAAGTTTCCGGCATCTCCTGTGCTAATCGTATCGGTAGATAAACCACTGGGAAATCCATCTGGGGAAGTACCAATTAGTTCTACAAACTCGGAAGCATCGACGGTTAAATTTCCACCTCGACCCGAATTAGAAGTAGAAGCACCGATGACGGCTCCATCGCGGACAATTAATCGTCTTGTTTCAATTTTCAAATCTCCAGCCCGTTGATTTCCTCCTGTGGACGTGGACAATAGACTAAGAATCTGACCATCCGGGGAAGTACCAATTAGTTCTACCGACTCTGAGGCTTTCACTGTCAGATTTCCGCCTACACCCTCTCCAAATGAACCTGTCAGCACTCGCCCACCATTGGTTAAGGAAAGTGACCGAGCAGTGATGTTAATATCACCACTTTCTGGGCTTGAATCAAAAGCATCGCTACGGATAACAAAAGTACCATCAACGGCAACTGTTCCACCATGGCTTGTCAAATCAATATTGCCACTTAATCCATCACTAGAGGAACGAATGTCGCCTGCTTTAATATCATTATTGGCAGTCAGAGAAATTGCTCCGCCCCGATTAACAGAGAATGAGTCCAGGATATCTGCCGTCGTGTCAATCATGCCACCACTTTCCAGTGTAATATCCCCACCATTTGTTTTAATTGAGCCGTTGAGCGTGATATCATTGCTTGCGTCTAAGATAATGGGTCCTCCGGGGGTTTCCAGGTTGCCTGTGGTGATACGTCCCGGTGATGGATTTTGAGATAAGGTTAAGTTTGAATCATTGGGACTATTATTCGGTGATGGTTCTCCCGAAGATGTTACACTTGACCCCACCGAAACACTGACATTATCTATTCCCCAACTTTCATCATTAATATCATTGCTGGAAAGTTTTGCCGAAAAATTAATCTGAATTGAATTATCGGAGTGAGAAAAAGTATGACTCAATTGATAAACTGAATCAATAGGTATTGTTTCGTTAATTGCTGGAATAAATAAGTCGTATCCAAGAGAGTTGTTAACTTCGCTTGCTCCTTGACCTGCTGGGTTGTTGATGACATTTTCCGGATTATATTCATCAGGGTATGACTGTGATTGAGGGAATCCAGGTCTGTTTCCCATAGGAAAGCCCTGGGTGCTGAAGGTTGTATTGATCAGTGTTTGACCCCCCTCAATATTCAAATTCCAAATATCAGGTCCGAATTTTTTGAAGTTACCATCCCATGAGCGGATAATGAATAGATCCAGAGAAACAGTCGCTATTTCATGGGGTTGTAGATCATCCAGCTTCAGGCTTATCGTATCGCTGTCAAACTGACCCAAAAATCTGCGGTTTCCTTTCGGTGTGATATCTGTTGATGTATTTGACCATACATCAGGAATGTCTCCTTCAAAATCATCCCAATAAACAGGAATTAAAGTTGTTGGCGGATTCTTTAACTCGTCTACCCC
>CAZNNK010001349.1:0-1670 GCA_964574085.1 uncultured Coleofasciculus sp. | reverse complement strand
ACAAGGATGAGAGCCATTATTGACATTAAGGTTTAAATGCCGAACAGCTTACTGCTATAACGCCCCTGCTGCCGTTCGGTCGAAAATCTCTCCAGAAAGGTGAGTTGTGATATTCATCGCCTGGACGACAGGTAATTTCTCTAACCCTTGACTATATTCAATCACACTCACACCACCATTCCCTTGTTTAATACTCCAGAATGATTCTGAACTCAATCCCAAAACATGGCAAAGGATCACTTTATTAATCGCATCGTGTGCCACAACTAAACCTGTTTTTAGTTCAGACTCAGCCATTCCAGCTTTGACCTGAATCATCCTATCCCAAGCGGCTGTCGCTCTCTCCCAAACTTGGTTTAAATTTTCACCATTGGGCATTTGTACCGTCGCTGGAGCAACTTTCCATTGTTGCAATAAATCGGCGTATTCTTGGTTAATTTCTGACTCTAATTTACCCTCCCACAGTCCATGATTAATTTCGCGAAACTTGTCTTCCAGTTCTAGCGGAATACCACCGTGATACTGGAGAATCAATTCAGCCGTTTCCTTGGGACGTAGCATCGGACTGGTTACGGCAAAATCAATGGGGATATCTTTAAGAAACTCAGCCACCTGCTGTCCCTGTTGACGCCCATTTTCATTTAATGGCACATCAATACCGCCTTGGAAGCGGGAGACGCGATTCCACTCGGTTTCCCCGTGACGTACCAGCAGCAGACGTAACCCCCCATTACTAGGGCGAGGCGTTGGTAACGGCGTACCGATATGAGCGGTTTGATTGAGAGATTCTAATTGCACGGGTTCACCCCAACCGCCCGTAAAATTCAGAACATTAATGCCACAGTTTGATTGTAAGACGGACTGATACCGGGCGGGAGAAATACCCAAGGCGCTACTAATCAAACAGCGATTGATGCCATTGTGTGCCACGATTAAAATCGTGCCACCTTGGTGGCGAGGTAGAATCTCTTGCCAGAATTGCTGCGCTTGTTGATAAAGTGCCAAGACAGGAAAATGCTTCCGGGTTCCCTCCGGTGTAGAAATCTCCATATAGAAGTCCTCCGGGCGTTCTTTCCAGCACCGATAATCTTCCGGGAATTTTGTCCGGGCGTCGGATTTAGCCACTTTTTCCCACAAGGGTAAATCGACTTCCATCAGGTTTTCGGCTGGCTGGAGAGGGGGTGAGCCAGACAAATAAGGTAGAATGACCTCTGCGGTCTGCTTCGCTCGTTGGAGAGGAGAACAATAGACAGCATCAAGGGTCAAGCGACTGAGGACAGCCCCCACCTTACGGGCATCATCAGCCCCTTTTTCCGTTAACACGGACTCATCACAGCGTCCTTGAATGAGTTGCTGGGCATTATAGCTGCTCTGACCGTGCCGTACAATAATGACGCGAGTAGTCAATCCTTTTGCTCCTATGTGACCAATTTTATGAATAGTAGCCAGATTAACCCAAATGCTGGTAGCATCCTTGGGGCATCTTCAAAGATCAGGGTCATTTTCAGTGTAACCGCCCACCTGCTGGACAAAAAGGCGAGGGAGATAGGGGAGATAGGGGAGATGGGGGAGATGGGGGAGATGGGGAAGATGGGGGAGATAGGGGAGATGGGGAAGATAGGGGAGATGGGGGAGATGGGGGAGATGGGGGAGATGGGGGAGATGGGGGA
>CAZNNK010001348.1:0-1672 GCA_964574085.1 uncultured Coleofasciculus sp. | reverse complement strand
CTCGACAAAATGCTTAAACGCTGAGGGTGTGAGTAAGAGATCCTCCTGAAGCGTATACTTCCCTACCGCTGAACTAATCTTATCCTCAGCGCTGACTTTCTTGGCGACAAAAACAATCGACCCGCCATGGATAGGCGACATAATAATATCCACTAAATGCATGTTGTGAATCGCCAGCAGCGCTTTCATCGAACGGATAGAATAGTAGAACATGTGTTCATGATAAATTTGGTCGAACTCATTGTTCTCTATCGTGTTCAACAAGTAGGCATTCTCAATTACAAACAAGCCAGAATCATCCAGCATAAGTGTCACCCCCTTAAGCATCCGATGGGGGTCACAATTATGGGCAAAGCAGTGACGCGCTAGAATAATATCAGGGTGACCAAATTGGTCTTTGAGTTTGATCGATGATTCTTCGTTGAAAAAGTCACAAACCGTCTCAATCCCTTTCTGATTGGCAATTTCACTAATTTCTTGAGCTGGATCAATACCAACCACTTTAGCAACATTGGGTTTAATATGGTCTAAAAATAAACCCACGTTACTACCAATCTCTAACGCAAATGAATTACTGGTTAAATAATTATTTTTGAATAAGAACGACTGCAGAAAATCATAATGGCGGGACAGCAATGTAGAAGAAGGAGTCACATAGAAATAATCTTTATAGAGGGCTTCTTCATCCAAGCAGTCTCGCAACTGGACATTGCCACAGTTATCACAAATCTCTAGAACCAGGGGATAAGAATCCTGAAACTGTTCTGGCGATTTCTTCAGAGAATTGGCGGGGGGTGAGGTTCCTAGATCTAGGAGTACCGATACATCGGCTGAACAAATCCGACACGTCATAATCGTTAGCGTTTGGTGAGTGTACTGTGTATTTTACTCGACTTGAGCAAGCTGCCGACACTATAATAGCCACAAGAGATTAAGTTTGTCGCGATCGCACTCTCCCTAATCCCCAAAGTTCCAGACACAGCGAGGTTTCCGGGTCATGTTCACCAATCAGCCATGGCTTCTGATCGTGGAAATAATCCTATTCGCGATCGCACTCTCCCTTCTCATCCCCATCGGGATGCTGTTCATCGAGTGTTTCGCCGCCCTCTTCCCACCGCGTCAAGCAACAGAAGCCCTCCCAGACTCCCCTCCCCGCATAACCGTTTTAATTCCCGCCCACAATGAAGCCTCTGGAATTAGCACCACCCTAAAAACTATAGTACCCCAGCTAACCGACCAAGACCGACTGGTAGTTATTGCCGATAATTGTACCGATGAAACCGCCGCGATCACACGTCAGTTAGGCGCAACGGTAATCGAACGCCAGGATACAGAACGCCAAGGGAAAGGATACGCCCTAGACTACGGAATAAAATATCTAGCCACCGACCCACCGGATATCGTGGTACTCGTGGATGCTGACTGTATCGTACATGAAAGCGCGATCGCGAAACTCGCTCAACGTGCCAACACGTCCCAACGACCTAACCAAGCAATTTATCTTTTAGAACAACCCCCCAATCCTACACCCAAAGATACCATTTCCGCCCTATCGGTTCGGGTGAAAAACTTAGTCCGTCCCCGTGGACTAAATCGACTGGGATTTCCCTGCTTATTGATGGGAACAGGGATGGCGTTTCCTTGGTCAGTTATCCGCCAAGCGCCCCTAGCG
>CAZNNK010001347.1:0-1682 GCA_964574085.1 uncultured Coleofasciculus sp. | reverse complement strand
TGAGCTCTGCTCCCCCAGCTCCCTCTGCTCCCCCAGCTCCCTCTGCTTCCCCAACTTCCCTACCTCACCCATCGTCCCCTTGCCGAGAAACAGGAGCATTATCCTGAATTTCCTCGTATCGCTCATACTCCTGTTCAACCGTATCCGGTTCTGTATCCTGTTGTTGTAAATCAAGAGCCTTGCGTTCTGAGGCGGGTAAGCGGTCAGGGGAACGACGACTAGCCCCAGGGTTTCTCCAGGTTTTCCAAGCCGCTTTCACACCTGCGACAACGCTACGAGTGCCAATTTGGGCTTGTTTCGCCTGATTTTTCGCCCCTTTGATACTTTGATCAACTTGTTGCACGACTTGACCCGCGCTTTTAACGCCCTCATTCATATCGTTGCTCAAATCACTAATTTCTAAACCCGTCAGGCGAATCGACTCTAATGTCGGCGGTAATTCCCGCCGCAGCGTATCTGCTAATTTTTCCACACTACGGGCTGCCCGTGCTAATTCTTGCAGCGCGGGTAATGCTGCCACTAAAACAGCCGTTAAGCTAACCGCGACTAATAAAATAGAGAGTCCGAGCCAAAATAGAGGATCAATCACCGACAGGTTGCCTACACTTGATGATCAGAAACAGACGCGGATGATTCACTCGTCACGTCAGATTGAGTCGAGTTTAGTTCGTCTCGTGTTCTGGCGGAAGCCTCTTGTCCCGCCGCGATCGCATCTCGCAGTCGGGTCAAGGTTCCATCCCAGTTGCGTAGGGCTGATTCGGAAAGGCGATCGGCTTGTAATTGTACAGTTGTTGATAGATCTTCGGCTAAATCCGGTAAGGCATCTGTAGATTTTTTCAACAACCGTCGCGTATCCCGCCCTGAACGGGGGGCAATCAGCAATCCGGTGAGGGTGCCAATCACACCTCCCACGACTAAACCCCCAATAAATACTCCAGCACTCTTTTTTGACATCGTTTGCTTTCTATGCTTACACCAATTTTAGGCAGATTGGCTCAGGGAATTTGATGAGAAATCCCTGACAACTCTGCTCAAGAACGCAGATGGCAGCTCGCTTATGTTCTTGATAGCTCCCTTTTAACATAAAGGGGGACAATTAGCGTAAGGTTCAGAGTTTTGGACTTTTTGCGGGCGATCGCTTTCCCCGACGGCGTCGCCTAGAGCGATAGGTTTTTTGAATTAACCCCAATACCATCAAGACCCGTTGCACTCGTTGTAACTGAAACTCTAAATGCTGATAGCGTTTTTTTAAGCCGTGGACACCGATCTGCCCTTTAGAGATAGCTTGGGGAGCGCCATGTAAAACCTGATAAGTACTTCGTTCAGCTCTGGCTACAATATCAGCCGCTGCCCCTAGCACCCGTCGTAGTTTCCAAATCCGCCACGCTATATAAAAACCTAACAGCGATATCAGCAGATTGAGGATGACAACAACGGTTACCATGTTTTGGGATTGGGGAAGGAACGGATCGACTCAATATCAAACAGATGCAAAATCGATTAACTCTAGGATATTAACCGTTTCACGCTCTACCCAAATCTATATAGTAATAGAATCAGCGATTAGGAATGCCAGGAGGCGGACTTGAACCGCCGACACGGGGATTTTCAGTCCCCTGCTCTACCGACTGAGCTATCCCGGCTTGTTATCCTTTGCGCTTAACTAAGGTAGCAAACTTAAC
>CAZNNK010001346.1:0-1686 GCA_964574085.1 uncultured Coleofasciculus sp. | reverse complement strand
TTCAAAAACGCAACCGCCCAACGGTTGGTTGTTGTCGTGACATAAGTGCGGGATTCGGCTTGAGTCATGACCGACTAAAAATCTATGATTTATGTATCTTACAAAGATTTATCGGAGGTGTCAAAAGCTTCAACCAGCCTCTCTAAAATCTTTTGGTTGCGCCTTGAACGTGAGCCATACAGTCTAGCGGAGAATACCGTAATAATCTCTCTTTTCGTCAGCCGCCAGGTCTTCCTCATAACTAGAATCCTCTTTTCGATTGAGGACAACTATTTCCACTGAGCGAGTATTCGCACAGACTAAATATGAGTTCTGACCCAAACCTTAATAGCCTGTCTTTGTTGGTAATCACCAGTCGGTCTATCTGTTCGTCCATAATAAGCTGGAGTAGCTTCTGTAGTCCTCGTTTTTTGTAGTTGAGTCCAGAGCCTAAATCCTTAATAATCTCGAAGTTGTAGCCATGATGCAAGCAATAAGCCTCTAGAACTAGTGCTTGTCGTTCTAAGTCACTTTTCTGGTCATGACTTGAAACACGAGCGTAGGCAATCGTTTTGCGGCTCTCGATAAAGTCAATCAAATCGTCGATATCATAACGGCGATGTCCTCCCTCTGTCCGCACTGACTGAATTTTTCCTTCTTTCTCCCATCGCCTCAAGGTGTCTATTGACACCCCCAAGGGCGGCGGCGGCTTCCCCTATCGACAAGAATCGACCCATAGATTTTTCAGCCAAAAATTCTGGGTAGATTATAGGTAAATCTAGGTATTTTGGCTACTGCTGTCAACCCCTTGAGTAAACACAATCCCGGCGGGGTTCATCAGCAGCAGGTTACTATTACCCCCAGTGACTTGCAGTAACCCTTGGATAATCGAAGGATTACCTTCGGTAACTCGCCCGAAGATTGTTTGGATATTGGGATTGGAGAGAAAGTTGGCAATTTCGTTGGGTGAGAGTCCGAGTTCCCCGAAGGAGTGGAATATTTTAGAGTCAACATGTGTACCCCCCGTAATCGTGTAGGTGTTGCCCTCCTGTTGAACAATCGTACCCGTGTCATCAGCGGCAGGCGTGATAGATTGGGCAAGGGTTTGGGGCGCAAGGGTGGTTAGTCCCACCAGGGGGAGGAAGGCAATAGCGATGCTGCGGCGAGCTACCATGAGGTTTGGGGAACCTTTATTCAGAGGGGGATTCCTATTATTCTCTCACAAGAGTAGGATATTTGGGAGATTCAGGGATGCGATCGCGCTTTGACTCAGGGATAGATTTTACGGTTAAAGGACGCACTGATGTGCGCCCCTACAATTACAGCGCTTTTCACGTTGATGGAATACACAATTGTATCAGCCTGCTTTTCAGCCCACATTCCGCCCTTGCTTAAGCCGTAAACCAACACCGAAAGCACTTAAGGTGAGCAAACCAAGAATGGCGCTGGGTTCAGGAACGGTTTCGACTTCTACTTGGAAACTCACTTGTTGGGAATTGAATCCGCCGAGTTTGAAGGTGTCATCGAAAACCTGGAAAGATGGGTCAAAAAGATCAATGCTTTTTTCAAAAAGGGGTCCGACTGACTGATTTCCCAGAAACGGAATATTGAGTCCAAATTTGCCCACCAGTACGTCGAGATCAAAATCAAATCCTAAACGGGTGGTGTTTTGGAAGAGAGCATCAAAGTCAATGACCGCATCAATAT
>CAZNNK010001345.1:0-1690 GCA_964574085.1 uncultured Coleofasciculus sp. | reverse complement strand
CAATTACGCCAGTCAGGATTACAACAAATTGAAGCCGCGTTAAAACAGGTAACAGCACAACTTCAACAAGGAAATTTATCCCGCCTAGATTGGCTATTTTGGACGGGACGCCGACGAGAATTATTGACAGCCCGTTGGCTGGTGAATCAGCTATTACCGACAGATTCCGGACTGGTTCCCTCTAATAATAGTAATAGCCCTGCTGAACCTCAGCCACGTTTAAATCCTTCATCGTCTCGTCCTCCTGTCCCCCAAAATCGTCTGCGCCAATCCCCCACCAGTGCCTTATCCAAAACCTCCTCTGAGGCGTTGCAGTTTCAACCGTCTACACCCCAGGCGATGACATTGACCAAACTAGATTCCAGTTTGGCAAATTTAACCGACATTCCCTTGGAAATCGATATTCTGCAAGTGGAAAAACGTCGGAAATTACTGCGTACCGTCCTCTACAAGTTTGAGGAGATGCTGGAGGCATTGCGCTTTTCTCAGGTGACTCTGGAGCAATTGACCCAGAAGCGATCGCGCTTATTACATGATTTATGGCAGGTTTCTCTCACTGACTTTTTTGGTCAATACTCAACCTTAGTCATCGGCAATCAAATCATCGAAATGGTTGAGATTTTGCGGCAAAATCGGGATGTCGTGCAAATGGCTATTTTGGATAAAATCCCTTTGGTGATTGAGTTATTAGGGAATCGCCTCTTTGAAGAACCCTTAATGATTGATAATGTATCCTATCCTGCCCATACGCCAGAAGCCCTAGCGCGAGCAGAATTATTGTTGCAGAATCTAATTATTCAAGTTGCTAATGGGGTAATCCAACCCCTGTTAAACGAATTTTCTGATATTGAAATTGTTAAACATAATTTTTATGGTAAACGGTTAATGTCCTCACGGGAAATTACCCGATTTAGAAATAATTTATCCTGGAAATATCGGCGTAACCAATATATCGATGAACCCCAAGCCATTTTTGAAAGTCGCTATGATTTATTTGTGTTGAGCGAAATTGGTATCAAAAAAGTCGCCATTTATTCCCCTCGACGCCAAGAATTAGAACAACTACAGGGTACTCAACTAGCCGTCACCATCGCCTATGAACTTCGGGATGCGATCGCGCCACGTTTACGGGGAACAGTCGGCTGGGTTGGTAAAGGTGTAGTTTATGTTTTAACCCAAGTCTTAGGACGAGGGATTGGTTTAATTCTACGGGGAGTGATTCAAGGTGTAGGTAGCGCATGGCAAGATACATGGTTTGGTAAAAATGGGGAACGGGGGAAGTAATAATTAGGGGCTGCTGAATAAGTTGTGAGGTGAGCAGGGGATGGGGTGAGGGGGTGATAGGGAGACTCAGAAAAACGTTATGGTTAGTAGTGGTAAAATCATTGTAGTGCGAGCATCTTGCTCGCTACTAAGTTGCTCGCTACTAAGTAGGTTGATGGAAGTAAACTTCACTAAATTAAGTTATGTAAACAAACCTCAAACCCTTACTGTTCCCTGTTTCCTGTTCCTTCCTAATCTCAACCGCTAACTTTAATTGTGTCCACGTACTTAAATGATATGGGCGGGTTTAACAGATAACGTTTGGGTACAAACTAAGAACTTGACTAAACCCGCCCTTTTCTCAATCTAAATGTAGTGGCGTGGCACACCTTAATTGGTGGATTAGCATTGTAGGGGCGCACCGACG
>CAZNNK010001344.1:0-1692 GCA_964574085.1 uncultured Coleofasciculus sp. | reverse complement strand
CTGGGGGTGAGGGGGTTGTGGCTTAAGTTGACACCAATGGTTTAAAGATTACTATTGATTGTTGTCCCTAACTGGACTACAAAACACGTCCTGTTGTCTATATGTCAGGTGGGCAATGCCCACCCTACGGGGTGATGCTGGCGATCGCACAATTACCCGGATTTCATATCCGCGATCGCACTTTTCGTCATCGAGGCAATGGCTTTGTCTGTGGCTTTGGGTAAATGGTAATATTTCCCCCCGGCTTGCTTGGCTAACTCCTTAGCAAACCCTGTAGAGACAAACTTGTTTTCGGTATCAATCACCAATAACTGAATCCCCATTGCCCGAATTCTTGCCGCAATCTCCAACAGTTCCCCCTTAATATCCGGCTTTTCACCTTCAGGTAGCGATTCACCCAGAGAACGGGCTAAGGGAATATTCCCGCGTCCATCGGTAATCGCCACAATCACGATTTGACCGATATCTCCCGACATTTTGGCATTCATCCCCACACGCACTGCCTGGGTTAATCCATGTGCCAAGGGAGAACCTCCCCCACAGGGTAACCGATCTAACCGTCCTCGTGCCAAGGCAATGGAACGGGTAGGCGGTAATAATACCTCAGCCTGTTCGCCGCGAAAGGGAATCAGGGATACTTGGTCACGATTTTGATAGGCTTCGGTTAACAGTTGCATCACCGCACCCTTCGCCGATTGCATCCGGTTGAGTGCCATGGAACCCGACGCATCCACCACAAATACCACCAACGCCCCAGCTTTCCGGGCGAGGCGTTTGGAACGCATATCCCCCGGTTCTACGATAACCTTGCGATTCGGTTGGCGTTCCCGACGGGCTTTTTGATAGGGTGCAGCCGCCCGTAATGTAGCATCCACGGCGATGCGTTTAACTGCGCCTTTGGGAAGTATGGGTTTGACATAGCGCCCTCGATCCTCGGAGAAGATAATACTGCGCGTTCCCGATTTTCCTTGTCGCTGCGCCATTTGAGCAAAGTAGAGGACACTGGGGTCGAGAACTACACCCTCGGTGTCAAAGACGAATTCTTCGGGGATGCTGGGAGGTTCTTGTTCGGGTTCCGGTTCCTCTGGGTTGTCCTCTTCTTCCTCCTGCTGATCTTCAGGTTCATCTTGATCTTGAGACGACTCATCCTGGGGCGGTGGGGGTGGAGGGGGCGGTGGCGGTTCCTCTGGTGGGGTCTGGACGATGGTAGAACGGGGGACAATCACTAATTCCACGGCGCGTTTCAAATCGTCAGCACTGATGGTTTGACGCCCATCTAGGGCGGCTGAGGCTTTGGCGACGCGCACGGCAAACAGTTCCGCCCGATGTCCCTGTACGCCACCGCGCAGGGCTTCTTCAACCAGATAGGCGATTTGATCCGATGTAATTTGCACGTCTTTGAGCCATTCCCGTGCCAGAATGATCTCGGTTTTCAGGTTATCGATGTCTTCGTTATATTGACTGAGAAAGGCTTGGGGGGACGTGGTGTAGGCGATCGCTTGTTCGACGGCTTGCACTCGCTGATCCAGTGCCAACACGCCATCAGCCGAGAGGGTTATGGCAATTCTATCGAGTAAATGCTCTCGTAGGGGTCCTTCGTCAGGGTTATAGGTGGCGATTAATAGGGGTTTGCAGGGATGCTGAAAACTAATCCCCTCCCGTTCGATTTGATTGCGCCCGTCGGTGAGAACG
>CAZNNK010001343.1:0-1694 GCA_964574085.1 uncultured Coleofasciculus sp. | reverse complement strand
GGATAGCTATAGCGAGCAAAATTTTCATTCGGGTGTTGCCACCGTAACCATAACCGTTTATCGATCATCTTCGTGCTAATTAACCAATCTCGGTAGCGGATTGGTTTGATGGGCAAGCCGGTGTTGGGATTGTCTGAAGTCACTGGCTTTCTTTTGAATATTGAATCTAATTTATGATGTCACAGAGCATAAAGAAACTTGGCTAGACAGATTGGAGTTGCTGTTGATTCATGAACGCTAATAATCCTTGAAATACTTTGATGCCATCCGTACTGCCCAACACAGGATCAGATGCCCGTTCAGGATGAGGCATCATCCCCAATATTTTACCCGTGTGATCGCATATTCCGGCAATGTTGTTCACAGAACCGTTGGGATTGCTGGTTTCGTCGATTTCACCACTGGAATTGGCGTAACGAAAGACAATCTGATTTCCATCTTCTAGGGCTTTCAGGGTGTCTGTATGGGCGTAGTAGCGTCCTTCTCCGTGAGCAACAGGCAATGTGATAATATATCCCCTAGAATAGGCGGACGTCCAAGGCAGATCCGTGCGTTCTATTTTCACAGGGACGCGATCGCAAATAAAATGGAGATCGCGATTCCGGATTAATGCCCCGGGCAATAATCCAGTTTCGGTTAAGACTTGAAAGCCGTTACAGATACCCAGGACAAACTTTCCCTGCTTTGCGTGGGTGATCACACTATCCATAATCGGCGAAAACTGAGCGATCGCGCCGCAGCGTAGGTAGTCGCCATAACTAAAGCCACCGGGTAAGATAACAACATCTAAATCAGAAATGTCCGTTTCTTCATGCCAAACCATCCGAGTGGGACAGTTCAACAAATCCTGGGTGACATAAGCAACATCGCGATCGCAGTTTGAGCCAGGAAAAACCACAATACCAAATTTCATGTTGATGCCCCTACCTGTACCTGTACTTCATCCAACTCAAATCGATAATTTTCAATCACTGGATTCGCCAAGAGTTGGTCACAGATGCGATCCAGTTGCTCACTGGCTTGGGTTTCATCAGCCGCCGTCAGCATTAACTCAATATACTTGCCTATGCGTACCTGCTCAACATTGGCAATACCAAGTTGTTCAATCCCAGACTCAACTGCCACACCAGCCGGATCTAATACAGAAGGTCGCAGTGTAACATAAATTCGAGCCTGATACTGATGATTCACAAGCACCCCCTAGTTGTGTCAGATTATTACCTTATTAAAGTTTGAACTACTAATCCCCAATAGTCCACATCCTTTTTCCTCGATTAACCCGTAAATCTATGAAAGCCCAACGCACCCGTTCTCAAGAGCGAATTTTAAAGTTGCTCAAAACCTTAAATCGTGCTGTCTCTGCCCAGGATATTCATATCGAGTTACGCAAACGGAAGCAAGGTATGGGGCTAGCCACCGTTTACCGTTCGCTAGATGGGTTGAAACTCGAAGGCGTGATCCAAATGCGAACTCTGGCGACGGGTGAATCCCTGTACAGTTTATTGCAGGATCAGCACCATCTCACCTGTCTCAATTGTGGGCGATCGATTCCCATCGAGGAATGTCCGGTTCACAATTTAGAGACCCAGTTACAAGATAACCACCACTTTCAAATTTACTATCATACTCTAGAATTTTTCGGTCTCTGTGAAGATTGTCAGAGGGGGAGTTTAGAGTGTTGAACCCTCCTAATA
>CAZNNK010001342.1:0-1699 GCA_964574085.1 uncultured Coleofasciculus sp. | reverse complement strand
GAATTTTTCTTTTGTACGGGTTTATACTCCATGATGCCGCCTCAGTTGCCCGATAATGTAAGGATTGGAGCCGATTTCCTCAAGAATTCTGGGTGATGGTCTGATCAGCCAATGCCTAGCCCGTTCCGAGAAAACGCCGGAAAGCAGCTTGACCCAAGACATCTTCAGATGATGGCTAGATTATAAACTATTTTGTCTAAATCGAATTCAACCGGAAATATGTTTTAACATAAGAGCCAGAAAACCAGAGCAAGGGGAGAGGATGTTGGGTTTGGCGGTAAGCGTTAGCGTAGCCATGCCCGAAGGGCTATAGCTATCCCGGAGGGAATCGCTCTTCCCAACCTATTTGATTATTACCCGCTTTCACGCTCTCAACAAACGATAAACTTTAACACCATTAAAACCTATAAACCTATATGGATAGTCCCACACCCATCACCTGGTATGAAGCCAACTTTCACTATCTCCAGATAGCCGTTAATCAAGTCCGACAGGTTTTGGAAGATTACCTCGCTTACCAGCAAAATCAGCCCAATTTAGCCAAATTGGAAACAACGTTATCCCCAGATGCCGCAGCCATTCTCGACTATGCACCGCCAGCCTTAGATAAACTCTGCGCTTTATTTCACCTCTCCCAATTTGATCGCTATATCCTCTTATTATGTGTTGGCATGGAGTTGGATAGTGAGTTTGAAGTCTTATGTGCCAAAATTAACGGCAATCCTAAACAAAATTATCCGACGCTGAATTTAGCCTTATCTACGTTTCACCAGTCTGATCTGAGCATTCTTTCCTCCCAATCTCCCTTACACCAGTGGGAACTGATTGAAAGGGTGGAAGGATTATTCTTTACTCAATCGCCTCTACGCATTAATCGGCGCATTCTTTGTTATCTGTTGAGTGAACCTTGCACAGATGAGGAATTGGCAGGTATCCTTTTGCCTGTACCACCTTCATCTTCCACTCCTCTCCCCCCTTCGTATCAAGAAATTGCTGACAAACTTATCGCCACTTGGTCTAAACCACTGGCAAATTTTGACCATCCTGTTGTCCAGTTATGTGGTTCAGATATAGGGGCAAAGCAATCCATTGCTACTGTCGCCTGTAGCGCAGTAGGCTGGAATCTTCAGATGATATCAGCCTCTGTTCTTCCCTTTAATCCCAATGAACTGTATCAGTTGATGCAACGCTGTTTGCGGGAAACTTTATTAAACCACAGTTTCTTGTTCCTGAATGCTGATGAGATGACTCAAGGTGATCCTCGGCGAGAATGGGCAATTACCGAGTTTGTTGAACAATTAGAAGTGCCGTTAATTTTCAGCACCCAGGAACGACAACCGCAACATCACCGCCCGATGATTACCTTAGAGGTGGGTCAACTGAGTCATGCTGAACAACGGGATATCTGGAAATTCCATCTCGGTTCACTGACAACAGAACTGAATGGACAACTTGATACCATCGTTTCTCAATTTAATCTGGATGCGGCAACTATTCAAGCTGCCTGTTTATCGCTGAATAGTAGTGACTATACGTCCACATCAACGGATAAACAGCAAGATGACAAACAAACCGATAAAGAACCAGCCAAAACAGCTTCATCCTCAACCCGTCGTCGCTCATCGAAAACTCAAAAGACTCAACCCAAAATAGAACATAATTTATCTCCCCTGCAAACTCATTTATGGGATTTCTGTAA
>CAZNNK010001341.1:0-1700 GCA_964574085.1 uncultured Coleofasciculus sp. | reverse complement strand
TCCTAGTACAACACACTGAAGAATTGGAGAACCTAATGCTCAGTGTTTCATAAGTAGGTGGACACAATAAAAGTCTGAGAAGAAGTAACTTTAGCTTGGCGATAAAACTTGACATAAAAACAAAATAATGCTAAATATCATGTATATCTCCAGTTAAATTTGGAGGGGGCTATGGGTATCCGACGACGAATCCGCAAAAAGCGGTCTGGGGAAGACGAGTTTATTCCAGCACCGAGTTCGTTACAGACGCGCTCCTTCGGGAAGGGTATCCAAGCCAGACAAGCTAAGTTACCTGCAACCAATCTCTTGGAAACACGCCCCTTTGGTTCCCCCAAAAAGGCATCCACTTCATCTCAGGAAACCGCAGATATCCAGACGCAACTGAAACAAGCCGAACGTTTTGGGTATAACGCGGCAAATATTCCAGTATTCCCACCCAAGAAACCGAAAAAGAAACCGAAAAAGAAACCGAAAAAATCAAAAGGGAAAGCGTCTCATACCGATCAAATCGTCACCCATAACCATCCCGGTGGAACACCTTTGAATCAGGATGACATTGTATCGGCAATTGAAAAGGGCAATAAAGAGATACAAGCTGTGGGTCATTATGGTAAATTTAGCCTGCGGCGTCAGAAAGATACCTGGCAAATCAGTCAAGAGCAAGTCGCCAGGGCGTATGCTCAAGGGGTTGAGCAGTGGTTGCGAGAATGTCCGCAGGAACTAACCGAACATTATCCGGCGAAAAAGGATATCCCCCAAGCGGGAGCAACGTTTAAACAGGATCAGTTTATGGCAAACTATTTTGCCTGCAAAATTTTGGCAGAGCAAAGTAGAGGTGCGGTGGTTTACGAACACCCCGACGAAAAGGAACTAATCCAAAAACGAGCGAACCTGTACCGCGAGAGAATTGTTGTCCCGCTTAAGCCAACTTCCCCGATCAACGCTAATCCCACGGGTACGAGTCAGGGGAAAAAGCTGCAAACCCCGAAATTGATTGGCGATCGCATGGAATAGTCCTCTGATCGGTATTATTCATCTTGTTTTAGGCGCAGTGGCGTGGTGATGAATTAAAATTACATCCAGAAACCGTAGGGGCGCATGGCGTGCGCCCATAAAATTGACAAATCTAATCCATCACTTTAGCTGTGTCATATCATGTCCGGTCAAACACCCCTAATAAAAACGCCTGAAACCCCTGTTATTGCAGCATTGCAATTATGGGCAATCGTTAGGACATGATATCAGTTCATTTATCGGTGAAGGAGGGCGGGTTTTGTTGTTCATTTATCGGTGGATATCTGAATTGAGTCCCTAAACCCGCCCCTACAATTATGGCTAAACCCGCCCCTACAATTGTGGCTAAATCTGCCCTCTACAATTTGTAACTCCTGCCTAAATCACTCTATTCTATTCCAGTTGTGAAACGTTTTCATCAAACTATCAAAATACCCACCATCCGAAATTATCGCTTTTCTCGCTATGCGAAACAAATCCTGATTTTCCTGGCTACAGTCAGTCTGATTTGTACCCAAGTTATCGCTCAAGATGTCCCCATTTATAGCCCCAGGGATATCTTTCATCCGGTTATCGCTGAAAATGGTATGGTTTCCTCTCAAGAACGCTATGCCACAGAAGCAGGGTTGGCTGTGTTAAAAGAGGGCGGAAATGCCATTGATGCTGCCGTCACCATGGGATTTACC